>DASQDV010000447.1:0-14517 GCA_035633995.1 Pyrinomonadaceae bacterium
CTCTGCTGGCTTGAGCGATGCGGGCTTGGCACTTCCACCCAGAGCAGCATCCCCATCTCGTCGGCCAGATCATAGATGCGCGGGTCGATGCCGGAAATATGCACCCGCACCAGATTGCAGCCGAGTTGCTTCATCGCCAGCATGTGGCGGCGCATCTCTTCAAAGGTGGCCGTGCCGGGCTGGTAGAGGATGCCGTCCAGATACGAAGGCTCGTTGTTGAGATAGATGGAACGCCCCCGCGCCTCTATCGTGCGCAGCCCGAAATGCGCTTCGATCTGCGAGACCGTCCCCGCCTGTCCGCTGAGTTGCGCGACCAGTTGGTAAAGGTGCGGCGTCGCGGGTGACCAACGCAAAGCATCGGGCAGCGCTACGGTCACGCGCTGCCGCTTCTCGCCCGTCTCCAGCGGCAACTGTGCTTCCTGTATGGCGACAGGTTGCTCGCTCCCCCGCAGCGAGACGACGAGCCGTAGAGAATAGAGACCGGGATCGTGGATGCGCGTCGTCAGATCGAACGAGACGAAGCTGTCTCTGAAACTGCTGATCACATTCAGGCGCGAACGCAGGCGGTTACGCCCGACCGGTTCCAGCCAGACGCTTCTGACCGCGCCCGTATAGGTTTGATACCAGATACCTCCCTGCTTATAAACGGTTGATTGCTGCTTGCCGCGCGGAATCTCTGCGTCGTAGGAATCACTGATGCGAACTGTCAGCCGGTTGACCGTCTGGAGATGTTCCGGCGACAACTCGTAGCTGAAGGAGGTGTACTCGCCGAGGTGCGCTTCCTCCCCCTCGATGGTTTTGAGTGGATGACCGTTGAGCCACACGCGCGTCTCGTAGCCGCACGCGCCGAAAGTGACCTGCACCAGACAACCGGACTCCGTGCACCAATCTTCGGGAATAGAGAACTCGCGCTCGTACCACGCGACCACGGTATCCTGCCACGCGGGCGTGTCGGCTAACTCCCCCTTCGCCTGTGCCAGATGAGCTTCTATCGAGCCAGGCCAGATCGCCGTGCCCGTGTAGTCATGCCCGAGATACCAACTTTCGCTGAGACCCCGATCTTCGAGGTCGAGGCCGAACCGCCATTCCCCGTCGAGCAGTTGGTGCTCGACGGGGCGGACGATTGAGCGCGGCAGCGGGTTGAGATACTCCTCGACGACGCGTGCGTCTTCCCTGTCACGCGTAAAGCCATAATCTTTGTTCAATGTATTTGTTTCCGACATGCCATTTAGAATCGTGGCGTTGCAAAAATTTCCGTCCACCTCAGATATGGAAGCGGCATCATCCTTATCGCCGCTACCAGACGGCGAATAAGATAAGTGAAAACACCTATACACCCTAAGTAATCACACCGTCGTTTTCAGTATAACGGATAGGTATGATTAACCCCGTCACGACGCGGCAAAAGCGCGGCGTCGGCGGCAACTATGAGGAGGGGGTTTGATTAAAGTGAGGACGATTCAAATACCGGCGACGCTCAAACGAGTAGGACAGATGATCGTGCGCTGTCTGGGTTGCGGCGTCGCGTGGGTCGTGTCGGGGCTGCGGCCCGGCGATACGCACATTTGTAAGGACTGCGGGCGACGCTCCGTGATCGAGCGGCGGGCTGCGGTCGCGTGCCCTTTGAATCGGGTGGCTATCAATCCCTGACCAAACTGGCTCAATCTGCGGTGTTGCCGCCTGGCGGAGGCTGCGGTCAAGCACCTTCACGTCTTAACTCATTTTTCGCAACACAGCCGGAAATAGAGTGTGTCCATCACAGGGATATTGCCGGGCGGTGGGTAGGAAGAGGAGAAGGGCGCAGGCTACTCGGAGCAGTGAGCCCCGTTAAGCCTGCGCCCCTCAAGACGCCGTTTCAACCTGTCAGCGTATTCACCACACCTGCGCGTCCGCGTCGCAATGATCACTGGTGCTCACGCTTCTATCAACCGTGAAGAGTCCGCCGTCGCGTCAGGGACGAACAGCAACCTAAGCAAATAGCTGCCGCAGAGGCTGCATTTAGTGGCTAGCTCAAGGCGTCTTTATTTTTCGCCCTCGATAATACTTGATGCGTCAACTCGTATTCAAGCTCTATAATTGTCGGCAAGTCACGCGCGCTCACGCCAACATGGCTGTGTATGTTCGCCGCCTTAACTTGGATTGTCGAGGCCGAACTTCCTTCCGTCCACGTCCAGACACAGCTTCTTTCCGTCCGCGTCCAGGCATAGCGAAATCTGAAACGGCCTACTTAAAAGAGCGGTTAAAGAAATCGTCAACGGATCATTCTCATCAAGGGTAATACCATTCGGGAGTTCTTTGTCACTGAATTGTAGCGCCGGAGTTCCCTTGTTTATTATAACTGTGCGTGTATCGATGCCCGTCAACATCCACGCACCTAGTCTATTCCTTGTGACGGTGGGTACCGTCAAGTTGAAGGATTGCGGCTCACTACTCCATCCGACATTGATTGGCATCGGCACGATGCCATACGAGAGCTTGGGCTTTGGCACGTTCACCGTGGTGCCTATCGGCAGCAAGGCTCCAACATTTAATAGTGCTAGCTTGAACAGATTGGGATTGGAGATCGCCGCTGGCTCGTGCAACGCAGCTTCGGCCATCGCCAGCGGAAACGGCTGATCTGCCCTGCCCGGAAAGCTGAGCGCGAGCAGGCACCGGGCGCGCAGTTTCTTGATTTCGCCGATCATGCCCGTCGCTTTGAGGGCGAACTGCCCCGAGAGGTCTATGCTGACTATGAGTTTCGATAGCTGGACGTTTCCGGTGTCCGGGGGAATCAGGTCAAGCACCAGAGACACGTCCCCCATGATGAGCACTTGTTTGGGATTCAGCTCTATTCGCCCCGTCAGCCAGTCGCGCCCGTGCCAGTTTAGTGTGCCCTCGGCGAACGCGGCCAGTTGGCCGTCGCGCATGGAGACTCCTCCATGGCCTTTAACCCGTGGGCCTTGATCGTCGAAGAGTTGAAGTTCCAGCGCACCTTCCAGAGCAAAGTCCGGCGCGTTCTGTTTACGCGGATCGATCCGGCCTTTGAGCGATGCCTCGACGACCTTGAGCGGCGGCCTGAAGGCTGCGCCGCCGGGCCATGCTACCCACGGGTTAGCGCTCTGTGCGAACTGCGTCTCAATCTCCATGCCCGACTCGCTCAGAGTGCCGCTGAGGCTCGCGAACGGGATGCCGCAGAAGTTACCGGGTTGCGCGCCGCCGGAGTCGTCGCCTACCGCGGCGGCGAAACCGATTCTGAACCGCGACCCGGGGCCTATGCGACCCTCAGCACCGGCCCGAAGCGCGAAGAGTTGCGTTCCCGCGACGAAGCCGAGCGCAAGGTCGAACGAGCCTGACACGAAACAATGCGTGTCGCTGACGCTGAGGGTGGCGTCCAGCAACTTGCACCCGGGGTTGTTGAAAAGCGTGGCGGTCGCGCCCGCGTCAAAGGTGAATTTGCCGTCGCCGAACAGTTCGAGCGCCGCCAGTCTTTTGACTCCGATCTCCAGGTGGAGCAGTCCGGGAACAACGTTCCATCTTGCGCTCCCCTCGGCGCGGACGGAGCCGACCAAGCCGTCGCGCTTAGCCCGTCCGGCCAATCGCAGCCGGTTGTGCACGACAAACGGAAGGCGTGCGGGAATCCCTGCGACGTTTAGTTGCAAGTTGTCAATCTCGACCGCGCTGACGAGACTAAATGAGCCGTCGGCGAAAATGTAACCGGCGAAGCGGAAACGCTGCCCGCCGAAGACGCGCACCCGCGCGCCGAGCAGGACGCCGACGCTCGCAGGCAGCGCGTCAGGGTAAGCGGCCTCCAGCAGCATCCGATTCAGACGCGGCAACTCCTGCCCCTTTAGCGTCTTTGCTTCGTGCCGCTCAATCAACTGCCGAAGCGACGAGTTTAGGCTGACACCCTTGAAGCGGTCGCGATCATAGATACTCCCGCCCGGCAGCCCTTCGCCTTTGAGCAAGGGGTTAAGCTCGGCGATCAGACGGCGCGCGAGCGCGTCGGGCACGACCCCCCACTTGAACTGCGCGAGCATGTTGCGCAGACCGCCAGAGAATCGCTCACGAAGGAAGTTGCCGAGCGGTTGGTCATCGGTCTTCAGTTTCAAGGCCAGCGCGGGCGTCACGTTGCCGACACAGAGCAGCGCATCGCTGAGGGGCGGTGGCACGCCTTCCAGGTCGGCGGCGGTAAAGCCTGCGAACTCGATGCCGCCGAGAAGGTTGCCATCGGCGTCGCCCGGATCGAATGAGCGCGGCGCGCCGGGCGCACGACGGATGTTAGGTTTGCTGTGAGGCCCCGTCGCGGCGGTCAGCGAGTCGCGCGCGGCCAGCGGGACGGTCCTGGGGATGACGGCGGCGTCAACCCGCCCTGTAGGGATGTCGTCGAGGAGGGAAAAGTCCGTCCCTTGACTGCGCCCTGAGATGGCCGACAGGGCACCCGCGCGATCAGTTAGGACGATCACGGCGCTGGCCTCGAATCCGGCGAAGTTGGCGGACAGGCGTACCTTCCGCAACTCCGGCGGGAGATATGCCAGGATGTCGGCGGGGAGCGTTCGGATGTCGCCGGCCAGCAGCGTCGCGGCCTCGCGTTCAAGTCCGGCAGCCACGCGGCGACCGTGCTTGAGCGCGTCAATGACGGTCTCGCCGACGGGCTTGAGCGTCTTCGCGAGCCGCTGGCAGAGCGTGAGGAAGGTCTCAATGTTGATGGTGACGTTGAGCGGTTTGTGAAGCAGTTCGTCGGCCTGCGGGAAGAGCCTGCTCACCGGCTCGGGGAGGGTGATGTACGCGTCGGCGAGGGTGACGCGCACCATGTCGGCCAACTCACCGCGCGGCGCGATTTCGTAGAGCGGATTGGCCGCCAGCGCGAGCAACTCGAAGACGGCGAGGGGCGAGAAACTGGGAATCGGGCGTTGCAAGTTGAAGCGGAGACCGAACCCGCCGAGCCGCAGGTTGACGCAGAAGTTATCACAGAAGGGGATGCTGACCACAGGCGCGAGCATGAGGGCGGCCAGACTGTCTATGCCGTAAGCCCAGTAGATATTGTCAGCAACGACGGTCAGCCCATTTCGCTCGTCACCGAGCATCAGGTCGCCATCGAAGTCCGAGTTTGACGAGCAATGGATAGCGAGCATCGGGCTGTAAGAGATGCGTTTGAGCGAGAGACGGATCACATCGGGCACGATCACTTGCAGTCCGTCCCAGAACGGCTCGCAGGTGCGCGCGTCGCGAAGTCCGGGCGAGATGTTGCGGCGCAAGTCCCAGTTGAACTGGAACAGCGGCAGCGGGATCACGACCTTCCCGACCACAATCGGCATAAGGTCGAACTGGAACGCGAGTTTCGACTGGATGGGGAGACGCACTCCCGCGCCGAGTTCGCCCGAAGTGTCGAGGTCGTCAACCAACTTCTCCGGCAGCACCAGCTCGCCCGCGAAGGCTACCGCCATTGAACGCTTCAGGTAGCCGAAGCCGAACATCAACCTGCCGATGGCGACGCTGCCGCCCTCGTAACCGGAGATGAACGCGGGGATGCTGATCTTCGAGTCTTCGTCAGCGGCCAGCGAGAAGTAAATTAAGTCCGCCGAGAGACCGACGGTCAGTTGGTACCTGCTGATGTCGCTGAACGGCCCCTCGACCATAAACCTCACGGAGCCGCCGACACGGATGTCGCGGGGGTTACGAAAAGACATGCTGAAGAAGAAATCCGCAAATTCGAGCGCGGGTTTAGCGAGCAGAAGTCGCCACTCCTGTTCGCCCTTAAGACGACAGGCGACGGCCAACTCCCCCGAAGTTTTGAACGTGCCATCCGGTTGGCGCTCGCCGACCAGCCCCGCCGCGATGCGCAACGGCACATCGTCGGCGTACGTGACGCCATCGGGAGGTCTGACTTTCCACTTCGATCCCGTGCGGTACGCGATCAGGATGTCTCTGTTATCCGGCGCGTTCCCGCTGAGCTTTTCCACTACGTTGAAGTACGAGTCGAGGAATTGGTCATAACGATCTTTGCTGCTGTGGCCGTCGTGTTCGTCGTCGCTGCGGAGCCTTTCGTAGATGGCGCGGTCAATTGGCCGTGCCCCTGCCTCCTGCCGTGACTCTTCGTTGATCGGACGATTCTTCGGAAAGCCAAATTCTTTCCGCGAGAAGTGTGGGAAGCGCAAAGGGAGTGTGGGCGGTTGCTGGCCGGGCAGCGCGCGACCAAACCCCACCCGTACCTCGTTTGTGGACAGCATCAGGTAGGCAGGGATCACCACGCCCGCCCGCGCCTCAACCTCGATGGCGAAGGAAGGAGTCCGGCTCAGGCAGAGGCAGAGTCCGCTCAGGCCGAAGCCGATGCCGACCCCGCCCTGCCCGCCGTCCGCGACGGGGTTGGGCGCGACGGCCAACCCCCGGAGCAGGTCGAAGAGGAACAACTCTTTCTTCGCGTTTGTGAATTTGCAGCAGAGACATAACTCCGGATTCTCCCCGGCCAGCAGCACACTGGCCGCGATAGTCATGTCTACAGGGTGGCCGTCCGTCATCGTCAACTGTTCGGCAAGCGCGGCGCGATGCGCGTCCTTGTCCGGACTGAGGCTTAACACGAAGCTTACCGAGCCTCCGATGACGAGGTTGTCGAACAGCGGTTTGAGGTGTTGCGCAATGGGCAGGTCGGGCGAGTTCAATTGCGGCGCGAAACTGAACTCGCCGCTGCCCTCTAACCTGCCGCCGAACTTCCCGTCGGCTAAGACGATGCTGCCGCCGATGTGGTGGAGTTCAAGATGAAGCGGCGGCTCGGACTGTGTGACGCCGGGGAAGTACAAGTCCACTTCGAACGGATCGAGAATCTTCGCAGAGAGTTTGAAGCCGCCTCCGCCAGACGCATTCGCTTCAGCCTCCGCCTCAAGGCGCAGGGTCGTCCAGCCTTCGGCATCGCCCGCGCGCACGCGGATCGGATCGAGGGCGGGCAGCGCAGGGAACTTCAACGCGACTTCCACGGCGAGAAGTCCTTCGATCATTTGGTTCAGCGTTGCGAATGGCAGCGCACTCTCGGCGGCGCTCGGGAAGGAACGGCTGGTGAAGGTGAAGCGGCAGGTGCGGCCTGGCGTGAATCCGAGAAATGAAATTTCGTCCGGGTTGATCTCGTATTCCGCCTCCAGTCTGACTTCGAACTCGGGCGTCGCGTCGGGAGGCGTGGTTACGTAAACAGAGACATAGACGGACATATCTCCGCTGGGCAGCGGCAGCGGGAAGTCTTCGGGTCGTGGCAGCTTCAAGTGGGACGCCAACTCATCCCACGACGTCTCGGCACGACTCCACAGCGTCGCCTCAAGTTTCAGACTCATTCCTCAGAGACCTTTCGACAGCCATCACGCCGCTACTGGGATGGTCGCGGCGTACCCAAATTACCGATGGTGCCTTCTAACTCCACCGACAACACAGCCCCGAATGCCACGACCTGAATGTTGAACAGTCGCGGAGGATGATCGGCATTGGGGGCAAACGTCAACCCGAGGCTGAATTTACCCTTATATGTGGCGGGGGGATTGGTGGTGTTGGGAGGATCGGGCTGCCTCGTCAGTTCAAGCCCGATCTCGACGATCCGCACGTTCGTTTGTGTGACCGTAGTGATCGCGCCTCCCAGAACGGGCGCGTCCTTAAGCTGTTGTGCGATTGAGTTCCATTGAGTCAGGAAAGGTTGAATGGGAGGGGGTTGTGGTGCCGGCGGAAGAGGTGGAGGAGTGGTCAGCAGGGTTTGGATTTCTTTCAGCACATCTTCCAGTGTGCCGATGTCGATGGCGGTGTCGAAAGGCTCCTGGTACTTGAACTTGATGGGCTTGAGTTCGCGCGGGAGGGAGCCACCCGTCGAGATTTTCAGGTCGGACGCGGTCAGGATGTAGTTCTTGTTGCGTATTTGGAGCACGAGGGACGCGCCTTCTACACCCAGGGTCATTGTAGCCATGTTATCTCCTTACTTGTGAGCGGTGGCGGTTAGCCACCTGAGGTCGGCGCTAATTGCTGTAGTCGGAGGCGGAGTATATATCAGAAATCTCTTAGCCGAATAATAAACAGCAATCCTTGGAATTGCCTAAATCAGACCTGCTGATATAACCCTTGATATGCATCAATGTCCATATTGCCACAGTGCCGAACGGCAGGTTATTGCTGCAACACTATCGGCAATAAAACATGAATGGTTATTCTTGCAACGCTACCGTAGTGCGCCACCTCTAAATCTGTTCCGAACTTGATACTTTCTTTTCTGGGTATCAATGGACGTGCCAGAATACTACCCTGCGACGATGCCGTCGCAGACCCTGCGCTCTCTCGCCAAGCGCTCGGCTTTCATAAGGCTGGCACGTATCATGGTTGTGGAAATCATGGAACCGGCAAGCACTGTAAGAAGCTGTAAGAAACAAGAGTTTTGAAATGCATCCAAAGGAATCTACAAAGATCAATCCAAACCGCAGCTCAGTTTTATTAATCGCGGCGTTTGCGGCGGTTTATATATTTTGGGGTTCGACCTATCTCGCCATCAAATACGCAATTGAAACTCTGCCGCCGTTTCTGATGGCGGGCACGAGGTTCGTGTTCGCAGGTTCCATCCTGATTGTGTGGGCGCGGTTTTCCAAAGATTACGAACCACCTCAGCCCGTGCACTGGCGAACGAGTCTTATTGTGGGAACGCTTTTGCTGCTTGGCGGAAACGGCGGCGTGGTCTTTGCCGAACGCCATCTTTCATCAAGTCTTGCCGCACTACTTGTTGCGACCGAACCTTTCTGGATTGTGCTCTTAAGCTGGCTATGGCTAAAAGGGGCGCGTCCGAATTGGAAAGTCGCGCTCGGGTTGGCAGTCGGATTTTTCGGCGTTTGGCTTTTGATTAGCGGGCAGGATACGAGCGGCGCAACACGACATGGTTCGATGCAGCTTTTCGCCACGATTGCCGTCATCGCGGCGGCTCTTTCGTGGGCAACCGGCTCGATTTACGGGCTTCGCGCACCCGTTCCGAAATCTTCGTTTTTAACGGCGGGGATGCAGATGTTTTCAGGTGGTTTGGTTTTGCTCCTCGTGAGTTTGCTGGCGGGCGAATGGTCAAGTTTTAAGCTCTCTGAAGTTTCAGGCAACTCGTGGTTGGGACTTCTTTATTTAATCGTTTTCGGTTCGCTGATCGCGTTCACGGCTTATAGTTGGCTGCTGAAAAACGTGCCGCCGGCGATGGTTGCCACTTATGCATACGTTAATCCGATTATCGCTGTATTCCTAGGCTGGTTAATCGCGGGCGAATCTTTTACGGGACAAATGCTGATTGGGGCGGTCGTGATTGTCGGTTCGGTTGCATTGATCACTTCCAGTCGTGAAAACGAAGAGACGCCGGATGTGGAAATCGAAACATGTAAATACCCAAATTTTTCAACCTAGATTATTGGCGGTATGTATGTCGTCTTCGCGATTACGAACCGGAACGCGAAAGACAATGTCATCGTGAAGTTACTCGATGCCAATCTTGTTCGGCAATTACGTCCGGATATGGTTGTACCGCATGACTGCCAACTCAGGCGCGTGAAATTCCTGAACAATGTAATTGAACAGGACTACCGATTCATTAAGAAGAAGGTGCGGGAGTGTCTAAATCAAAGCTGCCAATGTTAAGCTGAGAATATGAGTCAATGTCCGCATTGTGCGTCAACAGAAGCGCAGACCAAAGCCGGTCATACGCACACCGGCAGCCAACGCTATAAGTGCCGCGCGAGTGCCCGCGCTACCCTGCGCCTCTTGCAGCTTTGATTTAAACACTCCCAAACTTTTAGCTGCTTGACTCATATCTTCAAAATTCAGTTGTTACTAAACACCTAACTGTAGACGCCTAATTCAACATTGAACAGAAAGTAAAAGTTAACAAAAGTATTCACCTGATGCTTAAATCTGTCCTCTCTTGTGGACACTTTGTAATTCTACCGTAACCTAAAACCTATTTTTCGCCCAAAACAACCCGGATGAGACCGGAATCATGTTTGGTATAAGTCTTGCTATTTGTAAGGGTACGACACCTCGCTTAAGGCTAATAAAATCTCTCGCCTATTAGTCCCACGTTAACCTTCTCATCCGAGTGAACGCAATAAGCCGTGATGCTGCCTGTTCACCCACAACTAATTCAACATCCCTCACCCTCAAACATAGGATAGGAGAATCGTCATGGCATTTGATCCGGGAAAAATCGGCAAGAAGCTCGTGGTGGTCGGCGACAAACAAATAGCAACGGGCAAAAAGCTCGACCTTTCTGCAAAGGAGTTGCGAGGAGTAGCGGCGGCTCTAAATGAGAACGAGCGTGTTGATAAGTCTTTAGGAGCTATCGAAAATGGGACTCGCTCGACACGAGAGCTGCTGATGCCTGTCTCAACGACGCTGCATTCGATTGCCAGTGGCCTGAGCAGCATCTCAATCCCGACAGTGGACTTCCAGACGAAAACGATAGATTTTCCTGTCGTCGGTAAAGTCAAATTCGTAACTGGAATCTCCGTTTCATCGTCGCATCCGTTCCGCACGATTGGAGCGAGCGTTGAGTCAGTTGCAGATAACATTGATAACATCGAAAAAGGTCTCAAAAAGATCGCGGATGCTGTGAAAGATTTACAAGATGCGCTACCGAACATCAAGACTCGCATCCTTGAAGGGACTAATGAAATGGAGCAGGGAGGGCAGGATTTGGTGATGGCCGGAACAGCCATGAAGGAAGCAGGCACTTTACTCGCCGGCTAATCCGGACAACCGTAGTCGAGCGCGTTGGGATACTGGAAACCGGCGGCAGCCGTTTCCGCGTCGCCGACCTTAAGGACAGTCCCAACCGACATCCAATGACAGACTCACTTTTTTGGAGCGCAGTTTCACTCCACATCAACTGCGCCAGTTGTAGCTCATAGCAACTGTTCCTGACAATCATTGCCCCTGATTAGCCCGTTAGGGCTGAACTGCCCGCGAGCAAAGGATGTCAGAGACGTTAACTTCCGCAAAACACCGGCCCTCGCTTCCTTAGCCCGGAGGACATCCCATGTTACGACGCACACACTTGCCTTTAAGAATTGCTCCCGGAAAGCAGGCGGCTGGTATGCGCTTGTGCCTTCTCTGCTGTGCTCTCTTCGCCTTCGCCTGTGCATGGTTCACATTCGATGACTGGACGGGATACGCGCCCAACTCTCACGCGCACGCAGACATGAACCGTGCAGTTGATAAAGAGGTCGCAGCGCAATCGCCCACGCGCCGTCTTGTCACGCTCAGCGGCCGGGTGATTGACCCGCGGGGCAGAGCGATTGCAGGAGTGCAGGTTCTTGTGCCGGATAACAAGCCAGCACTCACTAACGGCAACGGAGAGTTTAAGGTAACGGGGATAACTCCGACAGAGCGATTGGCGGTGAGCTTTAGTTCGACGAATTTCATGAACTATACGCGGATTTTCAAGGCTGAGGAGAAAGCCCTCCAACGCACACAGATTGTAGTCCTCTGGCCACGGGCTAAAGCCGTAACTCTCGATGCCGCGCGCGGCGGCAAAGTCAGATTTTCCACCGGAGGCGGCTTGACTCTGGCGCCGAACTCGCTCGTCGATAGTAAGGGGCAGCCCTTACGCGGCAAAGTAATGATCAGTCTGACCAACCTTGATGTCTCAAACCGGGAGCAACTCAAGAGAGTGCCGGGAGATTTCACCGCACGAATGTCTGATAAATCCATCCGAATGTTGGAATCTTTTGGCGTCTTCGAAATCAACGCCACCGATGCCAGAGGACGGCGTGCAGACCTGGCGCCGGGAAAATCCGCCAGATTCGAACTGCCTATTGCGAGAGCTTTAAGAGAAAGGGCGCCAAAGCGTTCCAAATTGTTCAGCTTCGATACCTCCAACGGTCAGTGGGTCGAAGAAGGTGAAGTGGTTCTGACCGAACAACTGGTTTATAGCGGAACCATCAACAGATTTGATTGGGACTGGAATGTCGATAACCCGTTGGATACAACCTGCATTACGGTAAAGTTCGTTGATGTGTACGGCTCCAATGCCGGCCCCATCGCCAACGCCTTAGTCGAAGCCACGGGAGTCAACTACAGCACCATCTCAAGCGGCTACACCAACTCCGCCGGATTGGTCTGCCTGCTCGTGAAAATCAATTCGCCCATCCTTATTACTGGATATGACCCGCCGGGCAATCCCATCGGCCCCATCAATGTCACATCCCCGAACGTCGTCTCCGGCGCCGGCGATTGCGGCAACCCGACGTTGTGCCCGGTCATTACTACTGTTGAGCAGGATGCCCGTTTGATTTTCCCTAACACCGACCCCGTCAAGGCTGCGCTCTCACGATTCGTTCACACGCATGTTTCGCCAAACTCCGAATCCCCTGGTCAACAAAGGAGTAAATTATGAGAAAGGCGCAAGACGCATCCCGTACCCGCTTTAATTCGACTGACGCCCTTTTCAGATGGAAAGTCAGGCTCCTTTTGGCTGCGCTCAGTGTCGCTCTACTGTCCGGCATCTGGTTTCCACCTCTCGGCGGAACTGCGCACTCGCAAAACGCTCCCGTGCAAAGAGGGACGACAAGCCCCGAAATAAATATTGCTTCGCGAGGCGCAGCAGCAGGGCAGGCCATGCGCTTGAACGGCGTCACGGCGAAGAACGGCATCCTCGCTTTCGATTCACTGGAGACCTACGACAAGAGCTATCCGATCATTTTCAATATGAATAACGAGCAAGCGGAAGCATGGGAGCGAAGTTTAGGCTTTGTCTCTCAAAGAAACATCTTCAATCAAATTGTGAAAGCAGAATATGAATATTTGGCTGCGCCCTATGAAGGCAAGAGCGCCGCTCAATTGAAAAGGATGACCAAGCCGCGAGGGCATACCGACATCTATGAAAAATATCTACGAGCAGGCGTCATAAAAATTCAACCCGAAGCACGTGGAGAGGGGACATACACCTCTGCTCTCACTATCGGGGGCTATCAGCCCATTATCAATGAACAGGGATACTTCATCGTGGGCAATACGATCTACCAGATCAAGGAGGATCGAATTAAGGAACTGGAGGGGCTGGACTTCTCAAGACTCCCGGCGCTCGACAAGGCCGCAGCCGACGATCCGGCCAACAAGATCAAGGTATATTCTGTGGTAGCGAATTCCAGCGCCACGCCCTCGACGGCTGCTTCAAATTGCTCGTACCCGCGCACTACGAATTGGATAACCAGCGGCAACCGGCGCGGAATGACGACCGTTAACTTTTCCAAAACATACTGGAACCCGTACCCACACAGCAAAGTCACGATCAACTACAATGTCAACGTGAAATCTCAAAAAAAGAACGTCTGGGGAAATTGGGTCTATCCACCGTGCCCGAATGAGTGTTGGATTAGCTTCACATGGACTACCGTCTTCGAGTATATGAGCAAGACCACGCTCGGTTATGCCGGCTACAGCCTCTCGCCACGGTCGTATTCTTATCCAAATCCGAATTGCATCAACGACTTCAATATCTCGCTGAACCCGATCACCAGCACGAACGTTCCGTACCCCTCGAACTTCACTTTCACAGCCCCGTCAGGTCTCGCCTTTCTGGATGTGAGCTTTCAAAATGCGCTGTGGCATGCATCCGTCCCCGGCGGCTCCAGCGGCATCAATTGTGATGTTGGTTGTCCTTGAAATTTCTTTGCGAGTAAGGAATTAAGCGACCAAAGAATAAAGGGTGATTATATAGTCACTGGCCAGGTGCATGTGACAAGATCTAAACAATCCATGCGATTCCCTCCCCTGTCGCTCATCACTCTTAGCTACCTATCCCTCTGCTATACTCCTTGTGTCAATAAACTGTAGTTTCCTGACACCCCCTTTCCAGCACCTAAAACACCCCGAAACGCTGAAGTTTTCGCCCTAACTTCCACAGGTTTTTTTGACACCCTCTTTACAGCCGTGGCTCATTGATTAGAATCCTCAGGAACAGGACGCGTCAGTCATAATGTCACGTTCAAGAGCACTGACTGCGCCGTGCCGGGAGTTCTAACTGCGGCAGAGTAAAGACCTTGACACCGTGTCACCCTTCACGTAACTTCACCTGGCCTGATTCACCGACGATAATCCCCTGGCGCTCATCCGCGCGTACCTGCGCCGGGCAAGGCCGGGAACCCTTAACCTCATCTACAGGTACGGAGACTTAACATGAATCGTCTGCAAACTATCGCCTTATACCTGCCTTCCAAAGGTGGCGTCGTAGCCGCCCGCAATGCAGTTTCATACTCGACCGTCCTCCTTGTTGCCCTACTTTGCCTGACCGCCGGCACGACCCCCGCCTTCGGGCACGCGACGGCGTGCGGCAACATTAACAACGAGAAGGTCTTCGTCAACGCGCTTTACGCCGACATCCTCGGGCGCGACCCTGACCGCGCAGGCTTCCGGCTAAGGCGTAAAAAGCTCATCGAGTGCGGCACCAACGCTAATTGCCTTGATAACGTCCGCGCCAACCTCACGTTGGAGTTCTTCTCCTTAAATGAATTTAGTACGCGAAGCGGCATCAACGTGTCGGACAACGGACAGTTCGTC
>DASQDV010000448.1:0-7918 GCA_035633995.1 Pyrinomonadaceae bacterium
CAACTTTCGCAACTATGCTCATCACGCACGAGACACTTCGACGCCAGTGCGGCCCATGTCACGTGCCTGAAGGTTAGTGCCCCGTCTAGATATCCTGCCAGATGTTTGCGTGGATGAAGTTCGCCCCCCATCGGAAGGTCGTGTCGGGCGGCGCTCCGGGCGAGTGTACGCGCAGCGCGACGAGGCCGCCGTAGCCGCCGAACTGTCTCGGGTTGACCCACCAACCCGCGCTCGCGTCCCACAGCTTGATTTCGTCGCCGCGGACGGCGACGGCGCAGCCCTCGTGGTAAATCAAGTCTTCGTTGAGCCAGTGGACGGAACAGTCTTCGCGGTTCCACTTCTCGCGCCAGTGTCGCGTGGCCTCGTCCGTGTAGTGCTGGACGAACTGCGCCGGGTAGCTCTTGACGCCGCGCGCGCGGAAGAGTTCATGCGCGAGCGAGGCGAGCGCGCCGCAGTCGAGGGTTTTACGCTCGACCGCCTCACACCAACTGAGCGGCCAGCGCGAAGGCCCCCACGTGTACCTCTGCCGAATCCAGCGCGGCCCCGTCAGGGGGCTCTCGCCGCCGAGTTGTGAGAAGTCCGTCGCCAAGACCCACTCGCGCGCGACGCGGCAGCAGGCGGCGTCGTGGCTGTAGAGGGCCGAGGCGGGGAAATGCTGCCACTTTTCAAACGCCCCGGCCGTTGAAGCCGGCGCGCACCCTTCCGTCCCGAACATTTTCTTACCCGCGGCCGAAGACATAAGACATGCTCCTATCGTAAGCTCCCGTATCGCAGAAAATCAGCACGTCGCCGACGCGCGCGTGTTTCGGCAGTTCGACGCCGCGCGCAACAATGTCGTGCTCCATGCAGAGTCGCCCGAGCAGCATCGTCTTGCCCCGCCGCAAGGGTGTGAGCGCGCCCGTGCGCGCGTCGTGATGAAGAATGCGGTGCGGTTGGAAGAAGTGCATCGGCAACTCGGCGACCGAGCCGTCAACCACCGCCTCCTCGATTTTGTCGCGCGAATCGTCGAACTCCAGCAGGCGCATCGCCAGCGCCGTCGAGGGCTGCGCCACGGCCTTGCCGGGCTCGGAGACGATTTGGCGGACGCGCGGCAGAAACTCTCGGGCGCGCGCGACGGCCTGCGAGAAGCGGTCGTCGGAGTCGGCGTGCCAGTCGTCGGGGAACCAGCCGCCGCCGATGTCGAGGAGGACGACCTCGCGGCCGGTCAGCGTCTCGACCGAGCGCGACCAGCGCAGCATTGACTCGTAGAGATGCCACCAGCGGCGGACGCCGATGTTGCTGCTCGCCATGTGGAAGTGGATGCCGAAGGCGCACTCGGCGGGCAGCGTCTCGACCGCCGAGACGAGTTCGCGCA
The DNA here is from genome assembly GCA_035633995.1 of Pyrinomonadaceae bacterium. Classification (GTDB taxonomy): domain Bacteria; phylum Acidobacteriota; class Blastocatellia; order Pyrinomonadales; family Pyrinomonadaceae; genus JAIVJZ01. The sequence goes on from DASQDV010000448.1 coordinate 1,355, forward strand.
GGGCCTCGGGCGTGTCCACGGGGATGCCGAAGCGCGAGGCGACGTTCGGCGTGCGCAGGCGGACGCCCGCGATTTCCGCGCTCAGTTCGTCGCGCCGCATGCTGTCGGCGACGCGCCGCAGGTCTGCCAGCGAGTCGCAGAAGACGGCGTGCAGACGGCCTTTCGGCAGGTGGCCTTCGGGCCACCACTTGCCGGGGCCGTTCAGAATCAACTGCTCCGCACGGAAGCCCGACTTGAGCGCCTTCCCGATTTCGAGCAGGCTGATGCCTTCGGCCAGAAAGCCGTGCTCGTGCGCGAGTTTGAGCAGGCGCTCGTCCGGATTCGTCTTGATGCTGTAGGCGTGCCTGACTTCGCACGAAGAATCGGAGAGGCCCGCGGCGAGGCCCGAGGCGCGTTTGAAGAGGGAGCGGGCCGTGCGTTCGAGGAAGAGGAACGACGGCGTTTCGATTTCGGCGAAGTCGAACGTCTTCAGGTCTTCGACGAACGACGGCGGAACGACCGTCTCGCCCAAATCCTTCGCCGCCGCGTGACCGTTCCCGTTACCGTTCCCGTGTCCGTTGCCGTTCCCCACGTCGCCGACGACCGTCTGAAGTTTGTGCAGGCGCTCGGCGAGCGCGAGCGTTCCCGAAGGGTGTTTCATCGAATGGCCGATGCCGCCGGGGAAGGGCTCGGGCAGCGGCGGGAGGGGGAAGCGCGAGCGCACGGGCACTTCGAGAATGATGCGCGTGAACTCTTCGCACGCCTCGCCCTCGCGCGCGGCCGGCGTGCCGGTGGCGCGCTCCAGAAGAATCGCCGGGAGGTTGTGCCCGGCGATGGTCGAGCCGTGAATCCACGCCGGGAAGCGCGGGTTGCACTCAATCAGCCACAACTGCCCCGACGTGTCGCGCACCATCTCAAGCTCGGCCCCGCCCGTCCATTCGAGTTCTTTGACGACGCGGCGGAGCGGCGCGGAGAACTCCTCCGGCACCTCGCTCACGTCGCCCGCCCACGTCTTGCCCTCCTCGGTCAACTCGCGCTTACGCATGTACACGCAGTCGAGCAACTCGCCGCGGTAGGCCGCGAAACAGACCGACTCCTCGTAGCCGGTGACGTGCGTTTGCAGGAACAGCTTCTCGGTCGTCCACGCGCGCACGAGCGCGGCGCGCATGTGCTCGAACACGTCCCAGCCGGGCGTGCGGACGGCCTCGTAGTAAGGCCCCTTAAGCCACACTTTCCAGTCGTGCTGACGGCAGAAGGCGTGAAGCTCCCAGTCCGAATGCTCCGTCGTGATGAACGAAGGGATGCGCACGGGCAAACCCTTGTGCGCTTCCACGGCGGGCTTGCTGATGCGGCGCAGCGCGTCGGGCGGCGGCGTCAGCAGGTTCGGGTGGCCTTCGGGGAAGGCCGAGGCCAGCCACATGATTTCGAGGTCAATGCCGGAAATCCAGAACGCGCCCGAGTCGAGCACCTGGCGGATGCGCGCCGCGTACTCTTCGAGGTGCAGTTCTTCCCACGGCCTTTGCAGCCAGATGTCGTCGAAGTCCTGCCAGTGGATGCCGGAACAGCGGTTTGAATATTCGACGCCGACGAGCGTCGCGTGCGGATAAGCGGCGCGCACAGAGCGCGCGATGCCGATGCCGGGCTGCGGATTGGTTCCGCAGTATAGCCCGCTCACGTAGATTTTCATTAAACTCCTTCTCGTTCAGGGCGCTACGGTTGATAGATTAAATAAAAAATAACAGCACCCCGACCGGCTGTCTGTACGCCTCTGTACACTGCATCCGCGCGGCGTTCGCTACACTGCCCGCATAATCCGCGAAAACGAACTGTCATGAAGACGAACTTTCCCCACGGCGAGCGACTTCCCGCCATCGTCGAGCCCGACGCGCGCGAAGCCGATTCGCCCGAAGCCCTCCTCCGCGCGTGCCGCGAACACGAAGCCCTTTTACGACGCACGCTGCACGCGAGCGGCGCGCTCCTGCTGCGCGGCTTCGCACCGCTCGCGCCCGAAGAGTTCGCGGCGTGCGCGCGACTCTTCGCGGGCCGCGACCTGCTCGACTACGCGGGCGGCGTCTCGCCCCGCGACAAACTCGGCGCGGGCGTCTACACCTCGACCGAATACCCCTCGCGGCTCACGCTTCCGCTCCACAACGAACTCTCCTACGCGCAACGCTGGCCCGAGCTTCTTTTTTTCTACTGCGTGCAGCCCGCCGCGAGCGGGGGCGAGACGCGACTCGCCGACAGCCGCTCCGTCCTCAAGAACCTCGACGCCGAGGTCGTCCGACGCTTCAAGAGCAAGGGCGTTATGTACGTGCGGAACCTGCACGACGGCGCGGGCGCGCGCTACTCCTGGCAGGAGGCATTCGAGACGGACGACCGCGCCGTCGTCGAGGAGCACTGTCGGGCGGGCGGGATGGAGTTCGCGTGGCGTGCGGACGGAGGTTTGCGTCTGCGCGAGATTCGACCGGCGACCGCCGTCCACCCTCAGACCGGCGAGGAGGTCTGGTTCAATCAGGCCGACGGCTTCCACCCGAGCGCACTCGACCCGGAGACCTACGCGGAACTCCGCGCGCTCATGCCCGAAGATGAGTTTCGCCTGAACTCTTTCTACGGCGACGGCGCACCGCTCGACGCCGCATCGCTCGCGCACGTCCGCGAAGTCGTCGCCCGCGAGGAGGTGCGCGTCAGTTGGCGGGCCGGGGACGTGCTCGTCGTTGACAACCTGCTCGCCTGTCACGGCCGCATGCCGTTTGAAGGGCAGAGGAAAGTGGTGCTGGCGATGGCCTAAGCGGAAAGTCCGTCGGCGGCCGGGGCCGGAGGGCCTTCGCCGGAGAGGCAGGCCCAGAGCGCGGGCGTGGAGGCGAGGTTCGTCGCGGGCACGGGAATGCGCCGCCGGAACTCCTCGGTGAAGCGCCCATCCACACGGATGCTGAACGAGAGGCCGTCGGCCGCGTCGCTCCCGTGGAACTGATTCACCGAGTCGAACCATGCCGTATAAGACTCCACGTACTTCCTCACGCCCGTCCGGTGGTTGAGCATGTAGAAAGGTTTCGTCATGTTCGTGCGGAACCAAACGAAGTCGTGGCACACGTCGAAACTCGTGTGGTCGCGGTGCGCCGGCACGGCACGGCCCGCGTCGTCATACATGATGAGCATCCGCCCCGTGGACTCGAACGGCAGCGTCGCGATGAAGTCCATCAGCAGCGCGAACTCTTCGGCCTCGGGCGTCCGCCGCCAGAGTTCCGTGCGGTCGAGGTCGAAATAACTGTCCGGGAGGCTCGACTGCGCGAGGTAAATCATCCTTGAGCCCGGAAGGTCGGGCTTCGCGTCGTCGAGCCGGTAGGGGCCGGTGTAAAACTTGATGTCGCTGCTCGCGTCGAGTCGCCGCCTGATGCGCTCCGTGATGTAGCCGTCGAGCGCACGCAGCCGCGCCACGTCAACGAACTCGTCGAAAGATTTATAACAAGGGTACCCGACCCGCGGGTCAACCGCCGCCTCTTCCGCCGCCCCGACTCCCTGTGAAGAAGACATCTCCCGACCCTCCCGCGCCCATAGTCACGGCATGAAAACTCACACGCCGCGTGGTGAAGATTTAGAACTGCTCGGAAAATAACGCGCACAGTTTAACCCATCCCGCACGCACACGTCATCGCCGTAACGTACAGACGGCGCTGGAGCGTCGGCCCCACACCGGCCACTCACGGAGCCCCCTCCCGTGTCCGATAACGCCGTTTACGACCGACGAGGGCTTTGATGAATAAGTCGGATTTGATGAAAATGTCTGAGGGTTGATGAAAAAGTCGGGTGGGTTGGATGAAAGCGGCTTTATTCCTTTGAAGTGGGCGGCGGGCCACTATCGGCACTCTCTAGGGCTTCGGTTTTTTTGCCCGTGAGCCGCGCGATTTTCGCCCTCGCCTTAGTTTCAAAGTACTTGGGTGCTCTCGCGCGACGGTAAGTACGCATGTCCATGTATAGAACGCCGACGCAGTGACCCAATGTAGCGAGTGCGACGTAATACGGGCCGAGTTTATAACCACCTAAAATAAGAATCAGCGACACGCTTGCCGCTACCAAAATAACAATCGCCACGTATGCGAACTCCCTCAGCAGGTGCAGTACTAACCACGTCGGGTGCTCAAAATAGAAATGGGCGTCAGCGATAGCCTGCTCAAGCATCTCCGCCCTGAATCTTCGCATCCCGACGAAGCCGCGCCGAAACCCACTTTTAAAGTACGGGGTTATCAGGTTCGCGGCGACGCCGAGCACGATAGCTAAGCCTATCTCCCAAAGTCCTAACATAAAGCGCGTATTATACTCCTGACCGGCTTTGCACAAAATTAACATCCTGCACAAAAATAGACGGCTGATACTGTTCTTGCTTATCATTGTCACATGTCAGACTTCATAAAGCTGCTAGTCGGTGCTGTGGTGGGTTTTATTATCGCTCAGGGGAGTGAACTGCTCCGCTTGCGGCGTGAAGAGAAGCGGGCTATGGGTCGCGCGTTGAAGACAGTGATGTATGTACGCGAGTATCTCTTGGCTCTAAAACTGGCGAAAGACACTATCAAGGCACACGCCAACATGCCGGCTCAGCAAATAGCTCAATTTCAAATCTTCATGCAAGTGTACCTTTTACCGACGGCTGAAAAGTTGACAGGGAAATATGAGGAAGCGATTGATGTTGTATCCGGCGTTAGACCTGTGCTTGGTTTACGATTAGCAAAGCGGACAGAACTTGTACCTATGATATTGCGTTACACGCAACTTATGGGGGTGAGCGAACAGGCAGCAGAAATTTGGCTTAGATTGGAATCGCACGTTAGCGACCCGTCAAACCTAGATGACCTCATTCTTGAAGTGGCCGAACTGCACAGCATTGAAACTAGAGACGACGTGAAAAGCTTCCTCAGTAAGCCCGTGGAGATTCCCCCCGATATTGAAAAACTTCTTAAAGAGAAGAACGACCCCCGGTGAAATTGTTGTTGCCCTTTTCTGACCTCTCCCGTATATTGGCATTGACGGCGTAGCTGTCTTGACAACTGAATCAGGGATACGTCCACAGAGCATGATGGCCGGCCGTTAGAACTAATGGCCCGCCGCTCGCCGGAACGCTCCCGCCTTAATATCTGGGACAGGCGTCATTTTCGAGAAATGACCCCTCCGGTGTTGAGGCGGGTTTTTGCGTTTATGGGGCTAGTTTCCGGGCCGACACAAAAAAGTTGCTCTGCGGCCATCGGCCCCCCTTCTGAGGAAACCGACCCTGCACTACACTCCCGACCGTGGACGCCTTAACAGGCGACCGCGCAGGTTTGACAACCTAAGCCGACTGCGACCGGCTACAATCAGTTTCTCGCTCGCGCGACCGCGCAGAGCGAATGAATGAGCCTTCAACTGGTGGGGTCGCAGCCGCCGTTTGGAGGCTCTTTCAGTTTTGAAGGAGGTCTAAGCAGACACACGTATGCGCCGTTGCAGCGGTCGCATACGCAGAAAGCCTAAATTGTCTATGGGAAATTACCACCTCTCGGTGGCAGCCTCTACGTGTACCTTAGCACGCGGCCCGCCACGACGCAACAATCCCGACGCAAAAGTACGGGCTTAGGTGAGCACCGCGAATGCCCACCTAAGCCACCCGATAACCTTCCAACAGAAAGGCAGTGAGAGTATGAGGCATCAATGGGGTTACTTCAAGGGGACAATCCGAATCAGGCTGTTTTGGGGCGCGTTTGAAATCGTCATTAAGCCGCCTTAGAACGGCGCGGGGGAGTCCCCGCCTTTCCGCTAAATATCTTTACTTTCAATAAAATAACTCTTGATTTTCGTGCATGAAACAATGTATTATGCGTGCAGCCTCGCGGGACAAAATTAAAGGCTCAATTGAGTGCTGTCACACCCAACTGAGCCTATTCGACAGCAGCGTGATTGTGGCACGCCAACCGTCGAGCGTAGAGGTATTGTGCCCTATCACGCGTGCGGAAATCAAGAGGCACGCGATGGAAACCAGCCGACAAACCTACCGACAGAATTGGGTCTCTTACACCGCCGCGCAGGTCAACGAAAAAGCGAAATTCTTAGAACTGCTCTACGCCCTCTGTGAAAACGTCGCCGAGCCGCCGCAACGTATGGGCCGCCCGCGCATCCCTCTCGCCGACCGACTCTTTTCTTCCGTCTTCAAAGTCTATTCGACGCTCTCAGGCCGCCGCTTCACGTCCGACTTGATGGAAGCCAAGCGGCGCGGCTACCTGTCAACCGTGCCGACCTACAGCGCCGTCTTCCGCTACTTCGAGTCGGAGGAGCTGACGCCGATACTCAAGCAACTCATCATCGAATCCAGCTTGCCGCTCAAGAGTGTGGAGGAAAACTTCGCGGCCGACTCTACTGGCTTCCGCGTCAAGGGTTATTCGACTTGGTTCTCCACGAAGTACGACAGATGCATTGACAAGTCGGAGTGGGTCAAGTGCCACGTCATGTGCGGCACGCTGACGAACGTCGTTACGGCCGTCGAAGTGAGCAGCCGCAAAGACCACGACAGCCCTTACTTCCCGACGCTCCTAGACAGGACGGCGGAAAGCGGTTTCAAGATTAAAG
>DASQDV010000449.1:0-4377 GCA_035633995.1 Pyrinomonadaceae bacterium
CAACGCGAGCTACACCCTGAGCCGCCTCTATGGCAACTACTCGGGTCTGGCTAGCTCGGACGAAGCGGGTCGTACCAGCCCGAACGTCAACCGCAACTTCGACTTGCCGTTCATCGGCTTCAGCGGAAGCGGTCGTCCGGATGATGGTCGCCTGCCGACGGATCGCCCGCACGTAGCCAAACTCTACGGCGCGTACACTCTGGACTTCAACGAGCAGCTTGGATTCGGCGCCGGCAACAGCACCGAGTTCTCGTTCTTCACCGAAGCCCGCAGCGGCACGCCCGTCACCACGCGCTTCAACTTCTACGGCATCAACACGACCACGCTCACCGAGCGCGGCGATTTGGGTCGCACAGAAGCCTTCACGCAGACCGACTTCGGCCTGCGCCACAAGTATCGCTTCGGCACCAACGAGCGGTTCACGATGGTCTTCGACCTCGATGTCATCAACCTGTTCAACGAAAGCAACGAGTTGTCTCGCTTCGAGACCTACAACGCTGCTGCCGTTCTTGGCGAGAACATCGGCCTCTCCTCTGACGAAGCCACCGCTATCGTGTCCTTCCAGAGACAGCCGACTTCGTCCGCCATTCTGACCTACCTCAACCGTGCGGCCACCGCGCCGGGCGGCGGCGGCGGCGGCGCGGATGCGCGCTTCAACCTGCCGAACTCTTTCCAAGCTGGTCGTCAGGTTCGCTTGGGCTTCCGGTTGTTGTTCTAAACAGTCAACCACTGCCACAAACTTCAATGCCCGCCCGGAAATTCCGGGCGGGCATTGTTTTTTACCCGCACACAGGCACAGAAAGGCTTTCCCCGATTGCCCTCGGTGGGCTAGCCGAACCTGAGGCGTCTGTGAAAAGCCCCGCAGGGGCAAGATTCAACAGCTTGGGGCAGATGCCCCGGGCAACAAGTCTCCTGATGTGCAAGCCCTGACAGGGCGACATATTTGGTGATGACGGCAACAAGTCACACCTGAATGCAACCTGTTACGGGATTGCAAAAGCCAGCGGCCGGACGAGATAGACTCAATCTTGAAAGAGTCTTTCGTCCGGCCGCTGGCTTGACGTGTGATGTGGGCGAAGCGGCGCGAAAGTTTGCGCCCGCGCCCGTCGGCGTCTTGCTATTTCCGCGCGGCCTTTTCGCGCAACTGCGCGATGAGTTCTCTGACCTTCTGCGTGTCGTTCTTGTCGGTGCGGAATTTGAGGTAGAGTTCGAGCGCGTCGGCGGCCTCCTGAAAGCGGTTCTGTTCGCTGTAGAGACGCGCCAGTTGCCAGTGGACTTCCGCCGCCTTGCCGTTGCCCACCGTGTTGGCGCGCTTGAAGGCGGCTTCGGCTTCGTCCGCGCGCTTCGTCTGTTTGAGCGCCATGCCGAGCCACAAATAGGCGTTGACGGAGTTCGCGTAGAGCGAGGTCGCGCGCTTGAAGGTTTCCACCGATTGGTCGGTCATCTTCAATTGATACTGCGCGATGCCCAGACCGAACGTGCTGGGAAAAGCTTTCGGGTTGACTTCGAGGGCTTTGGTCAGCAGGATGCGCGCCGCCTCGTAATACCCGTTTTTGTTGGTGCCGCGCGTCACGTATTCCGTGCCGAGGCGTTCGAGCGCGAGATAGTAATCGGGGAACACTTCGAGCGACTGCCTGAGGCTCCGGAATCCTTCCTTCTCCCTCTTGTCGCGCAACTCGCCGATGCCCTTCTCGTACAACTTCTTGGCCGCGTCCGGCACGACCTGCGCGAAGACCGTGCCCGGCGGCGCGGCGAAGGGGCTGGCGCTCGCGTTATCGCGCGTCCTCAGATACATGTCAACCTGCTCGTTCGTGCCGCCGCCGCCGCCGAGAGCGCTCGGCAACTGCGTGATGCTCGCGATGTTCACGTCCTGCACCTGTTCCACATATTCAGTGCCGTAGGCCAAAACCCTTACTTTGTAAGTGCCGTCGGGGAGACCGCGAAAGGTGATGCGCCCCGCACCGTCCGTTCGTGCGCGTCCGATGGTCGAATAAGTGTCGTTCTGCAACTCGACGTAAATGTCGGAGAGCGGCGCGCGCGTCGGCCCGTAGATGCGGACGGTGAGCGTGCTCCTGCCCTGCGCCGTCAGGCTGCCGTAGAGAGACATGGACGCGGCGCGCGTGCGCGCATTAGTTGTCACGGACAGGACATGCGCGGCGGATGCGCCGACGGCGAGACTAAGCAGCAAAGGGGCGGCTTTCTTCATAACGATCTCCTCACAAGAGCAAATAGCGTTTGGGGTGTGCTTCAGGACTTCTGCGACCGGGAACAGGGTTGACAGAGCGGATTATAACACATGCCGGGAAGACGACATGAGAGTTAAGTCACCCTATTTTTCGTCTCTCATTTTTGCCTTCTCATCTCTATTTGTTAATCAGCACGATGTCGCCGATTTCAGTTCCGCGTTCGGCGACAAACATCTTGCCGTCGGGCGACCAGGCAAAACGAAAAATCGTCTCGGAGGTGAAATTCGTCAATTGCTTTGCCGGGCTTCCGTCCAAAGGTTGCAGCCAGATGTTTGAGACGCCGTCGCGGTTATCAATGAAGGTCAGGGCGCGCCCGTCCGGCATCCAGTGAATACCTGCTTCGACGATAGTGGTCGGAGATTTATCAAACACTTTAATGGGTTCGCCGCCGTCAGAGGGGATGACGGCGAGTTTGGAAAACGTATTGACCTGCGCGCGATAGAAGCAGGCGATAAAACGTCCGTCCGGCGAGACGCGCGGGACGGACGTTATTTTATCCGTAAGTTGAATCGGCGCTCCGTCGCCGTCAATTGAAGTCTTCCACAACCTCGGCGAGTCTTTATCTAATGACATATACACCACCCAGCGCCCGTCGGGCGAAATGTCGGGTCGAAGTTCCGTAACGCCGCTAGTTAATTGCGCGCTCTCGCCGTTATGAAGATTCATTTTCCACAAGTGAGGTGCGGCATCGGCAGTTTTTGCGACATAAACCATGACGTGGCCGTCAGCCGAAACCGTCGGGTCGAAGTTCGCACCGGCAGTGGTCGTTAATTGTTTCTGATTGCTTCCGTCTGCGTTCATCAACCAGATATCTTCTTTCCCGCCCGCCGTCGAACCGTAAATAATTTTGCCGTCGCGCAACCATTCGACGCCTAACAGCCAGCCCAAATCTTTGCTGTTACCGGAAAGAATCTGGACGGCTTCCGCTGCTTTATCGCGCGGCGCGACCCACAGATTCGCGATGCGACGGTGGAGGATCGTCACGAGCGATTTCATGTCAGCCGTGACGCTGGCACTCGAATAACTATTCAAATCTTTGGTAATCGTGCGCGCTTCGCCGCCCGGGTAATCTACTTGCCACAATTGATGAGCGAGCAGCGAAGCCGTATCGCGTGCGGCGACGATTAAACCTGTCCCATCCGCCAGCCACTCAATCGCTTGAATTGCGTCCCACTGATGAGTCTTGAAGATTGTCTGCCTGCCATCGGCCACCTGCACTTCGAGCAGAGAAGTTTTCGTGTTCGCCGAGTTCGAGGTTTCGATTCTCGCCGTGCGAATAATGACTTTACCGTCAGGCGACCAGGCGGGTGCGGCGTCGGTCATCCAGTTAACGCCCGCGTAAGCGGCGAGATGTCGTTGATTTGCGTCGCCGAGATTGGCGATCATCAAATGCGATTCCTTGCGGCTTAAATCATTTCGCACAAACGTAAACTGTTTCTTGTCCGGCGCGAAACTGATTTGGCTGTCAACGTCCGACAGAATCTTGCGCGACGCCCCGCCCAGCACCGGAACCTGATACAAACCGCCGATGGCCGAATCCTTTTCGTATTTGACATAGAAAACCGAGTTGCTATCGGGAGAGAAAGTGATCCCTACATAATGATTGCCGCTTGTCGGCTGAACGATCTCGATTCCGCCCGCGATTTATACCTGCCTGACCCACAAACTTTCTTGTCAGCGCTCGCTTTGTATGTAAGCGACATATTTGCCGTCAGGGGAAACTGCGGCACGCAAAACCTGCCCGTTGTTAGTGAGCTGCGTCGTGCGCGTGCGCGGCGACAGCGTCGCAAAATCGGATGCGGCCTCGTTTCTTCGCGTATAACGAAAAAGCCCTACCGCAACGGCAACGGCGAGCAGAAGCAGCAACGGTGCAAGCCATTTGGTTTGAAAGTTAAAACGCGTGCGCTGTTTGGCCGGATGTAAATCGCGGCGTCTCGCGTTCGGCAGGTTTGACGCTTCAGCGTCCGCCGCCGAGACGTTTACGGACGCGAAACCGCGCGCCTCATTCTCGTTTGCCCGCGCCTCTCTGCTTGCGGCGTCAACCGTTTCCGCGTCTCCGGTTTCCGCATGGCGAGCGTCCGCGTCGCTGATTTCCGCGTCGCCGATTTTCTCGCTGGCGATGATCTCATGT
>DASQDV010000450.1:0-5852 GCA_035633995.1 Pyrinomonadaceae bacterium
GCCCTTGCCCGGCACGCTGAAATAGAGCATCTCTTTGCCCCGCCCGCGCGGCACGATCCGCTGGATGATGAGTTGCATGATGTGCTGGCTCATCTCCTCCTGCGCGTTCAAGAGTCCGTCGCGCATCGGGCGGCGCGCGTCAACGTTCAAGAAACTGGCGAAGAAATTCGAGTCGTTGCCGTAGACGTAGAGGTTCTTGCAGTTGCGCTCGTAGACCATGTTCTTGTGCTTGAGCACGTTCTCGGCCATCTCGGAACTGGGGACGGCGACGAAAGCGTTCAGTTGCGAGCGCGAATCTTTCTGCGATGAACTGTCGGCCATCACGATGCGGCTCGTGCCGATGTCGAGGCCGATGGCTCCGGTCTTCGCGGCGGCAGGTTCGTTTTTGCTGACTTCGGATTTATTCGACGTGACCTGGTTCTTCTCTTCTAACATTTCCGTTTCTCCTTTTGGTTATCGGGACGCGGGTTAAAGCGTCTCTTGTGGTTTCTGCCGTGAACGAGTCACAAACAGTCGGGCGCAGATTTAAAACAGCGAGCGGGTGGTTAGTGTGACCCTTTGGTCGTTTAGGTTTGCCGCGCGTGCGGGCGCGGCGCTTCGGGCGAGGCTGTCGAGTTGTCCGTCTGACGACTCGCTTCCGCTTCGGCGGGCTGCAAGGTGCGAAGTCTCAAAGTGAGATTCATCTCTTCCTGATAGCGCCCGCGCACGTGGCGGCGCATCTCTTCCGGCGTCATGTCCGATTTCTCGGCGCGCTGCCGAAACTCTTCCTCGGCAAGTTTCACGCCCGACCAGACATCGCCGCCGAGCTTCTCCATGATCTCTTCGTCGTAGGTGAAGCCGAACTCGCGCACGCTCGCCGGAGCCACCTTGTACTTGTCCGACAGGCCGAAGGCTTCGAAGGGGAAGTTGCGCGCCCAATCGTGGTGGTAGCAGATGAGCATGTTCGAGGGGTTGACGGAGACAAGACCGTGCGTCACGCAGTTGTCGTCGTGTATCTGGTAGCGGCTGCGCAAGACCTGCGTGAGCAGACGCCCCGCGACGAGTTGCGCTTCGGTCAACTGCTCGTCGAGCGAATCGGCCTCGCTGTTCGTCTCGAAACAGACGCCGAGAAAACTCTCGTTCAGTCCGACGTAGACTCCCCCGGAATCAGACCAGACGGAGTTGCCCGCGTGATTCGCCGCGTCCGTGTCGCGCACGACGCGATAGACCTGCCCGAAGCGATCAATCAGGTAGTTGTAAGAACGGTTCTTCCTGACGTATTCGAGCAAGCCGCGCGTGCGCACCTCTATTGAGGCGTTGTTGTCGGACGTGAAGGGCAGCATGTCGCTCTCGGAAGTGTGATAGACGATGCCGACCGGATCGCGGCGGACTTGTTCGCCGCCGCCGCTCGCGCCGCTCGCCTTGACGAGCGACCCCGTGCCGTGCGGAAGAAGACGATAACCGCGCGTGTGATTTTCGGTCTCATAGTCCGTCAGAATGCGCGCGCCGTTGCTGTAGCGTTCGTAGGTGCCCTGTTGCTCGACGAGCCAGACCTTCTCCGGGTGATAGTCCGGCAGGTGCTTGACGCTCGACTCGGCGATGGTTGCGTTCCGGTTGCTCGCAGGAGACGCGGCGAGCCTGCGTTCGCTCTGGCGTCGCGAGGCGATGAAGGAGTTCGCGCGCCGCACAGACCAGACGGCGGTGTAGCCGACGCCGATGATCGCAACGACGAGCGTGGCGGCGGCGGCGCCGTAGAGCAGGCGGCGCATCTCATAGCAACGGAAAAGCAGGCGCGTGGTGAAACTCGCTTTGCTGTGTTGCAGGAGTTTCCGTCGCTCGCGCGAGGCGGACGGCAACATGTCTTTCAACTCGCGGCAGATGTGCCGGTGCAGCCAGAGGTCTAAGAGGCGTTCATAAAAGCCGTTGGCTTTGATCCGGTCGTAGAGTCCTGACTTCTTGATGAACGCGCGGCTCTCCAGCGCGCGGTCGAGTTTCTCTTTACAGGCGATCTGGTGTGCGAGCGTGTTGTTGAGAAAACGCAGGCGTTGTTCGGGGCGGTCGAAGAAGTGCGCGTAGCGCTCGACGGTCTTCGAGTAAAAGAGCGTCGCCTCGGCGGTCGTCAACTGGCTGACTGAAGGCATGTGGGGCTTGGTTGAGAACATCGCTGCTGGTCTTGACCGTTGAAGCCTTGTGCGGAAAAGTTTCTACTCCTGAACGTCGGTCGTGATGAAACTCGACACGACGCCTTTGTCCTTCAATTGCCTGCCGTATCTCTCCGCCTCGTCGCGGCTGATGAAATGACCGCTCTGCACTCGATACCAGGTGCCGCGCTTCGGAATCTCTACCGGCACGCTGCGCGCCTCATACCCGGCCGACTTCAAATTGGCGACGCGCTCCTCGGCCTGCGACGATTCGTTGTAAGAACCGATCTGAATCGTGACCTTGCCTGCTTTCGCATCAACCGGCGAATTTGACTGTGCCGCTGGAGCCGCCTCCTTAGCCGCAGCTTTCTCTTCGACCGGAAACTTCTCCTTAACCGTTTCCGCAACTGTCACAGTCTGTGCGGCGGGCGTCTGTTCGGCCTGCGCCGGAATGAACGCCGCGCCGGATTCGTTCGCCGGCTGGACGGGCTGTGTGTTGACAGGAGATTGCGCGGTTGTGTTTGAGACGGCGATGCGGCTCTGCGATTGGTTCGTCGCGTGGCTGTTGGCGGCGGCCAACATGCTCTGCGCGTCGTCGGTCGGCTCGACAGGCTTGATGAGCCAGTTGCAGAGCACGATGAACGAGATGAAAGAGAGACCGGCCACGAGTAGCCACATCGGAGAGACGCGCATCAGGCGCACCCCCAACCCGTAAGCGTCTGTGGGCGGGCGGCTGACTTTGCCCGCGCCGTTGGATTTGGCTGACGGCTCCTCGTCAACGGATGGCTGAACGCCGAAGGGCATTTCCGCCAACTTGTGTTCCCCACTGAGCCGCGCGAAGTCTTGATCAGTTTCCTGCCCCATCGCCGCCGAAGCCTCCGAGCTTTCTTTGAACATCAAGTTCGGCGACGACGTTGAAAAGTCGTCGGTCGGGGCGGGCTGTGCTGCGAGTTGCATTGAAGCGTCCATCTGCGCATCTTGCAGCGTCTCGTGAGCGGATTCGGCTCCTGCGACGGCGGCTAAAACGTCATTCCCGGCACTTTCGAGAGCAGTCTCGACGGGGGCGGCCTGCGGCGTGAGGGCTTGAACTTCACCGTCTATGAAAACGGCGTCGAAGGTGGCCGCGCAGCGGACGCAGGCAATACGCGTCTTCGCGCCTGAGGGCATAAAATCCACCTGCCCCTTCAATTCGCACTTTGGGCAAACAATTCTCATAGATTCACTTCCGGTCAGGACATTTCAAATTCACGAGACGGCTCTTGCCGTCAGGGGGCAGAACTTGAAACTGTCAAAAAGTTGGCAATAGCTTTGCAAGCAAACATAGAGTTGACGGGCTGTGTTTGCAGCAGGCGGGTGATTGGCAAAGGCGCGGAAAAACCTCGAATCCGCACAAACAGATTCTAAAACATCAACAATGTTAAAGCAAGAAAAAACTAAAAAGACAAGCACTTCTCGTTGTCGGAGCTAAAATATTGATATCATTGATAGTTACGGCGATATTTGCGTGAACGGGCGGTTAAGTTTAGTGATTAACAATAAAAAATCTTGACGAAAAAGACGATTTTTCGGTCAACGTGACGCTTGGGAACGCCGTTTTGACCGGGCAACTTGACCGGTTGAGAGAAGATTTTGACGTAGATTTCAGCAGGAGGCGGGTTTTTTTCGGGATGAGCGAGTTGGCATAACGTTTGTAGGAAGCTCGCCTGCCTTCCGTTAGGTAGGGCAGGCGAGCCAGTTTCAAATTTGCTTTCTCACTTCGGTAAGACCCTCGATTTTCCTGTCACCATGATCGCTGTTAACAGTCAGAATCTCGCCCGACCACTCAAGTGGCTTGGCATCGCTTTAGGTGGCGGTGCGTTCGTCGTTTCCGTGCTCCGGCTCTCGGTCGGACAACTCGATGTCCCTTTTTTGCTGCTGGCTCTCGTGGCGATCAACATCGGGACGCGCATCACCATCAAAATCCCACACGTGCGCGGGCAGGTTTCGCTCTCGGACACCTTCGTCTTTCTGGCGATGCTGCTCTTCGCGGGCGAGGCGACGGTGATACTGGCCGCAGTCGCGGCTCTCTGCGCCTCCTTACGCTTCAGCAAAGAACGCTCGACGCTCCTCTTCAACTCCGCCATCGCCGCCGCTACCACCTTCCTCATCCTCTCGCTCCTGCGCTACAAGTTCGGAGCCGTCACTGCACTGCCTCACGGTCACTACTCTTCGACGCTCATCCTCGCCATTAGCCTGATCGCGCTCGTGCAGTCCTTCATCCATTCGGGGATCATCGCCTTCAGCGACGAGTCGGCGACCACTTCGCTCTGGCAAAGGTGGGGCAAGAATTTTGTCTGGACGGGTTTGACTTATTTCACCGTCGCGGCCTCGGCAGGCGTCATCGCGAAACTCGTCGGCGTCGCGGGTTTCCTGCCTTCAATCGCGGCGACGACCGTGCTCGCCATCGCGCATTTCGTTTACGGCATTTACCTAAAAGACATCTACACGTCTGTCACGCAGGCGCGGCAGATGGAGCGTCAAGTGGCGACGTTGCAGGAGAGCGAAGAACTCTTCCGCAGCGCGTTCGACTTTGCGGCCATCGGGATGGCGCTCGTTTCCGCGAAGGGTCGCTGGCTGCAAGTGAACCGCTCGCTCTGCGACATACTCGGCTACACGGAAGAAGAACTGCTGGCGACCAACTTCCAGAAGGTCACGCACCCGGACGATCTCGGCACAGCCCTCAGCCAGATCAAGCATTTGCTCAAAGGTAAAATTCCGTCGCACCAGATGGAGAAGCGCTACCAGCATAAACAGG
The DNA here is from genome assembly GCA_035633995.1 of Pyrinomonadaceae bacterium. GTDB lineage: Bacteria > Acidobacteriota > Blastocatellia > Pyrinomonadales > Pyrinomonadaceae > JAIVJZ01. The sequence goes on from DASQDV010000450.1 coordinate 4,915, forward strand.
GGCACTCCGTCTGGGTGTTGTGGAGCGTTTCGCGTGTGCGCGAGACGCACACTGGCCTCGTGCATCTCATCTTCCAGATTCAAGACATCACCGACCGCAAGCGCGCAGAGGAACGCCTGCTCCACGATGCTTTCCACGACGCACTCACCGGACTCCCCAACCGCACGCTCTTCGTCGATCACCTCAAGCTGGCAATCGCGCGCATGCAGCGCAACCCCGAACAGATTTTCGCCGTACTCTTCCTCGACCTCGACCGTTTCAAGATCATCAACGACTCGCTCGGCCACATGATCGGCGATCAACTGCTCGTCGGCATCGCACGGAGACTCGAAACTTGCCTGCGTCCGGGGGATACGGTGGCGCGCGTCGGCGGCGACGAGTTCACCATCCTGCTCGAAGACATGCGGGACGCGACCGAAGCGATCTCAATCGCCGAGCGCATCCAAAAAGAGATTTCCGTGCCTTTCGCCTTGAGCGGGCGCGAAGTGTTCACGACCGTCAGCATCGGCATCGCGCCGAGTTCGATTGAGTACACGCAGTCGGACGATATTTTGCGCGACGCGGACACGGCGATGTATCGCGCGAAGACGCTCGGCAAAGCGCGCCATGAAGTGTTCGACAAGGCGATGCACGCGGTGGCGATGAATCTCTTGCAGATGGAGACTGACTTGCGCCGCGCGCTCGAACGTCAGGAGTTCTTCATACAGTATCAACCCATCGTCGCGCTCGACGATTTCAACCTGCGCGGCTTCGAGGCGCTCGTGCGCTGGCAACACCCTGAGCGCGGACTCATCTCGCCGATGGATTTCATTCCGGTGGCGGAGGACACGGGGCAGATACTTCCCATCGGACAGTGGGCTTTGCAGGAGGCATGCCGCCAGATGCGTCGCTGGCAGCGTCGTTTCCCGTCCGATCCGCCGCTCTTCATCAGCGTCAAT
>DASQDV010000451.1:0-8015 GCA_035633995.1 Pyrinomonadaceae bacterium
GCCAACACTTTGACGCGGGCGCAGGTGTTGAGGGCTGTGGCGGACTCGGACGAGGTGGAAAGGCAGGAAGTGAACAACGCGTTTGTGGGGATGCAGTACTACGGCTACCTGAGAAGGAAACCCGATGACGCAGGATTCCAGGCTTGGCTCGGCGTGTTCCAGAGCGGGGACGTGCGAACGATGGTCAACGGATTCCTCAACTCAACGGAGTACAAACTCAGGTTCGGCCAGCCCTAAAAGCATCACATAAGTTTAAAGGAGGGTTGCAGGAGGCGATGCTTCCGCACCCTCAACTTTTTGACGGTCGATATCTACCTACAGGGTCTGATAACCAAAGCCTGCACTACACGGGCTTTGCCCAACAATTAACTCTTAGCTACCACATATCGACGGGGTATGAGTCACCGTTCGCAACATGGTGTGGCCATTTTCAATTGTTGGGCAAAGCCCTTAGTACGGAAGCCGGCGTTATCAGACTCTGCTGTCAGGTGAGATGCTCAACAAGAGGCTCCTTGGGGTGATGCTCAAGGAGCCTCTTGCTGTGTGATTCGGTTTCGCCTTATTGTTGGCCGAATCTGAGGCGATACTCGGGCGAGTTCATGAAGCCGTTGACCATGATGCGTATGTTCTGCGGGTCTTCGTTGATAACTCTGAGCCACGCCTGATAGCCGCCATCCTCCGGCGTGCGTCTCAGGTAACCGTAGTATTGCATCGCCACGAAAGCGCGGTTGTATTCAAGCGCGCCCACCTCGTCTGATTCAACCACCGCTCTCAACGCTTGCGCCCTTGTCAACGCCTGCGCTCCCGATGCGCCAAGTCGCGTTGCGAGTTCCGTGCGCGTAAGCGTTACCTTCGTCCCGCCTTCCGGGTTCTGCGGGTCTGGCGTCGTGATTTGCTGTAAGGCATAACGATCCAAGAGCGTGTTGACGAAAGCCGTATCGGAAAGGGCGTTATAGAGTGCGGCGAATTCAGGGCGCGCGGCGAAATTCACGGCGAAGGCCGCACGTTTCTGATAGACCTCTGCGGCCGTCGCCCCCGACACGCTACGCATGTCCGGGATGATCTCCTCGTAGGTCGGGATGCGGTTGAAGGCGACGCGGTAGAAGTTGAAGACGTAAAATCCCTTCAACCTGAACTCCGGCGAGCCGAAGAAACTTTGCGAGACGAGGATGCGGTCGCACGTCACATCGTTGTTGACGTTCGGGCACTTGTCGAGCACGCGCGACCAGGGTTCGCCCTCTTCGGGCTCGCGCGAGAGGAAGTCGAGGTATTGCATCCGCACGAAGAAGGGCGTCGTGTAGATCGGATTAGCACCGGCCGTCGCGTCGTTATCCTGAATGATCAGGCGCGCGAAATCAGGAGCACCGATGATGCCTCCCTGCGGCTCGCCGAGAACCAGCGTTAGATGCTCAGTGCCTTCGGCGTATGCGTCGTCAATGAGGGGTATCTCAAGGTGCTTGGCCTGCGCGTCGCCCGCCGCCCAGGTGAGCGTCTCGACGGTCGTGGCGTAGTCGCAACGGGCGTAGGCTGTGCCGCGCGGGTAATTCGAGCCGTCCGGTCTCTTCAGCAACGGGTCGCAGGGGATGGGTTCGGGGATATCGTAAGTCCGCACCTGCACGGAGGCCGCGCCGGAGGCATCGCCGATGCGCGCTATCGTGACGGTTCCGCGCCCCTGCCCTTCCCCTGCGTTGAAGCTTTCGGCGCTAAATTCAAACTGCCTGACCGGCGCACCGACGAAGTTGACGACCTTGCTCTCGCCCAACAGGAAGAAGGGTGCGGCATCGGGCGTAAAAGTGTGGTGCGTGCGCGAGCCGGACGAGACGGACACGCTGTAAGTAGAGTTGTATTCGAGATTGTTGAAAGCGTACGACCCGTCAGCCGCCGTGACCTCCGTGCGGGTCGGGAAGCCGGGGCGCGTCAGGTTAATCACGATATTCTTAAGCGGCATGCCGCCCACACGCGTCACACGCCCGCTGATCGAAATGTTGATTAACGTAGAGGTGAAATTGGCGCCCGTCTGATCGGCACTCAGGTTGTTGAAGGTGTAGCTGCCCGGGCTGAAATTGAACACGGGATTCACGGCGGGCGTGACGGTGTAATTGCCGCCGGCCGGGAGCGTGAACGAATAATTGCCATTCTCGTCGGGGAACGCGCTCGCCGTGCGCGACCCGGTCAGTTCGATCCTGGCGAAGCTTCTGAAGTATGAAGCGGAAACGCCGCTCGGAGGCGTGACGCGCCCCGAGATGCGGAAAGTCGGCGCGGGCGCAGGCGGCGTGCCGGAGGCGGGCAGCGGTTGCCAACTCGGCGCGCTCCCGCCATGACCGTCCGACGGAACACGCCTGATGTTCGTGCCGTCGGCGTTCACCTTGTGGACGCCCTGGGCGAGGAAGTTGTTGCCGTTGATGCTGACGGGAGCTTCGTAAGCGATCATCGTGCCATCGGGCGAGAAGACCGGGCGCTTCAACGAACTAGTCCCTCGCACCGGGTTCGGTAGCGGCTGCGCGTTCGTGCCGTCCGCATTCATCGTGTAGATGGACACGTCGCCGGACTGCGTGTTGACGAACCGCCGGAGAAAGATGATCTTCGTGCCGTCGCGCGACCAGTCGGGCATCGTGTCGGCGGTGTTCGGATCGGTGTCGAGCAATTTCTGATTGCTCCCGTCCAGGTTTACCGTCCAGAGTTCGGCGTTGGCGGTGCTGTAGAGCAACTTTGATCCGTCGGGCGACCAACTGACATCCGAGAGGATTAAGCTGGTGTTGAAGAGGGTCGTCTCGCTGGGCGTCCCCGTCGCGTTGACGATTCGAACCGAGTTGCGTTCGCGCGAGATGAAGCCGACGAACGCGCCGCTCGGCGACCATGTCGGGCGCGCGTCGAGCGTAGCGATGGGCGAGAGCACGCGCGGCTGAGAGCCGTCTGCGTTGATGACGCAAAGCTGTAAGGCGGAGGACTTCTCTTTGATGAAGGCGAGCTTCGTGCCGTCGGGCGACCACGTCGCCAGATAGAAGCTGCCGCCTGCCTCCGTGTAAATTTTCGTGATGTTTGTCCCGTCGTCGTTCATCACAAAGACGCCGTCAAACAATAAGGTGAAAGCGATCTTGCCGTTGCTCTTTGGCTGCACAGCGGTTGAGGAGACGGTCACGCTCGCCGTCGCACCGTTGTTTGACGAAACAGGATCAGGCAACGAGGAACTCGCGTCTGCCGTGATGCTCAACACTGTGCCTTCGGCGAGGCCGCCGTTGACATCCGCGACGATGATGAACGGCTGCGACGCGTTCACGGCGAGCGTGGGGAACGTGGCGGTGCGACTGTTGCCCGTGCCCGCGCAGGAGCCGCCGGGAGCCGTGCAGGAAACGATTGTGAGACCCGCCGGAAGACCAACGGTAACGTTGACGTTGCTGGCGGTCGCCACCCCGTTGTTGCTGACGGCCAGAACATAGGTCAAGCGCCCGCCCGCAGTTACGATCCCCTGTATTGCCCCGGCGGTGACAGACAGTTCGGCGTAGTCAACGAGAGTCTGCTGCGTCGCAGTGTTGTTGGCCGTGTTCACCTCCGGCTCGTTCGCACTGGCGCTGGCCGTGTTGGTCATGGTGCGCACGACGGGCGGCTTGACCACGAGCGTCACGGTAGCACTTGCGCCACCGGCAAAATTGCCCAACTCGCAGATCACGGTGCTGGTGCCGCTACACGTACCCGTGCTGGCGGTGGCGGAAACCAAACTCGAACCGGCGGGCAGCGTATCGCTGAGACGCACGCCCGTCGCCGGTAGTTCACCTGCGTTGGCGACTTTGATCGTGTAAGTGAGATCGCCTCCGAGCACGACCGGGTCGGGCGCATCCGTCATCGTCACGGACAGGTCAACGGAGTTGGAGATTTTAGCGATGAAGGCGTCGAGGCTGCCCCTTTGAGTTGCTTGCAGAGGCGAAGCGGTCGGGAAGTTGAAAGAGGTCGTGCGTCCCGCGATGTAGGCTGATCCGCCGCCGTCGGCGGCGATGCCGAACCCGTCTTCGTTGCCGCTGCCGCCCACGTAGGTCGAGTAGATGATATCGCTCGTCGGGCTGAGCTTCAGGACGAAGACATCGCTGCCTCCCCCGTATCCCGCCTGCACGCCGTTGATGTGCGGAAAGTTGGACGATAAGGTTGTGCCCGTGACGTAGGCGTTACCGGCTGCGTCGAGCGCGATGCCGTTACCTTGATCGACAGAGTGGCCTCCGTGATATACGGAATAATCGAGACTTGAGCCGGAGACGCTGAGTTTGGACACGAACGCTTCGGTACCGGAAGCGTTGCTCGTCTGGCGCGAGCCTGCCGTCGGGAAGTTGGTTGACGTTGTGCTGCCGGTGACGTGGGCGTTGCCCGCCGGGCTGACGGCGATGCCGAGACCTATATCTTCGCCGCTGCCGCCGAGGTAAGTCGCGTAGAGCGTAGAACCGTCCGTGCCCAGCTTAGTGACGAACGCATCGGAGACGACTCCGCCGCCGGTCGCCTGCAACGGATTCAACGTCTGGAAGTTGGTTGACCTCGTCTCGCCCGTGAGGTAAGCGTTGCCGCCCGCATCGAGCGCGATGCCGCGCGCTTCGTCGTATTCATTGCCGCCGAGATAACGCAGGTAGCCTATGTCTGTGGCGTTGGCATTGAGCTTGATGACGAAGGCGTCCGAGTAGGTGTTGGCCGAAGCGTAGAGCGTCGCCGCCGCCGTGGGATCAATCGCGAGGTTGGTCACGTAGATATTGGCGAGGCCGTTATTGCTCGCCGCCCAGTTGGCACCGACGTCCGTGCTCTTGAAGACTCCGCACTGCCAGGAGCTTGCGTAGATCGTTGTCGGCACCGCAGGACTTATCACAACAGCCGTAATGGGAGGGATGTAGAGAGTGCCGCTGTTTGTCTGCACGCGCAGCCCGTCGTTGGCCGAGACCCAGTTGAGACCGCCATCAGTTGACTTGAACACGCCGACCGACGTACCGGCGTACACTGTTGCCGGACTGGCAGGACTGATCGCCAGAGAAGAGACCGGAGGCGTCACCCCCGACGTGGAGAGCAGGCCGTTGTTGACTGCCGACCAACCCGTCGCGCCGTTAAGGCTCTTGTAGACGCCGACATTGGTGGCCGCGTAAAGGATTTTAGAGTCCGTCGGGTCGAAGATGATTTTACTAACCCGGGTCACATTCTGAGCGAAACCATTGGACACCCGCACCCAGGACGCGCCCGCATTGATGCTCTTGTAAACGCGGTCGGCGGTGCCCGCATACAGCGTGGAAGAATTAGTCGGGTCAATCGTTACGGTATAGACAAAGCCCGCGAGGTTGCCCAGCCCGACGCTGCTGGAGTTCCAGTTGTCGCCGCCGTTGGTGCTCTTATATACGCCGCCGAACGTACTGGCGTAAAGCGTCATCGGGGCGGACGGGTCAACCACGACCGAGGTGGCCGAAGACGGCGTGATAGAACTGCCCTGCCCCGTCTCATTCCAGAAACCGCCGCCATTGAAGCTCTTATAAACGCCGGTCGATGCGGCTGCGTAGAGGATGCCGGAATTGGTGGGATCAACTGTGATGCTCGCGATGTTGACTTCGAGCAGGCCGGTCTTGCGCGGACTCCATGTCGCGCCCGCGTCGCCGCTTTTGTAAATGGGGCTGCCCTGCTTCGGCATGTCGAGGCGGTTCAGAAACCTGATCGAATCGGTACTGCCGGTGACATAAGCGTTGCCCGCCGCGTCGACGGCGATGGCGTAGCCCTCGTCGAAATTTTCGCCCCCCAGATAACTGGAGTAGGCCAGGCCGTTCCCGGCGGCGTTCAACTTCGTGACGAAGCCGTCGCCATGACCCGTGCTGTTGTCCTGCACTGTCCCGAACGTGCGCGGGAAATTGTTCGAGAAGGTCAGACCCGTGACGTAAGCGTTGCCCGCCGCATCGACGGCGATGCCATGTCCCCGGTCGGTACCGTTGCCGCCGAGATACGTCGCATAAACCAGCGAGTTTCCGCCCGGGTTGAGCTTCAACACGAACACGTCTGTATCAACGTTCTTCGCCGCTTGATACGGGGTCGCGGTGGGAAAGTCGGTCGAGGCAGTATGGCCTGTTATGTAAGCGTTCCCCTGCCCGTCGATGGTGATGCCGAGAGCTTGATCGTTGTCCGTGCCGCCGAGATAAGTGGAATAACTCAAGACCGGATCAATGACGAGCGGCTGGCTGCGGTCGTACTGTCCCACATCGAAGCCGATTTCTCCGCTTTCGTTGATTGCGTAGCGGCCTGCGATTTCCTGCCGCCTGCCATCCACAAGCTGATAGATGACCGGCTTCTCCTGCCGGACGTAGCCTCCGTCGGTCTGTAGCGAGAGGTGGCCTTCCGCATCGAGACGCACTTGGCGCGCGCCGCTGAATTTAAACTTGATGCGGGCGGGGTTGACGTGCGGGGCGAGTATGAAATCGTATTCGAGTTGTCGCTGGTTGCCGTAATAAACTATGTCTACGCCCGGATAGACTTCCGCATAACGAACCTTTTCAAACATTGCCACGCGCGCCTGCCAACGTTCAGGCTTCGCTCCGATGAAATAGTTGCTGTGCGCGGCTAACCTGGCTTCGCCTTTCACGCGCGCGCGCCTGTTAGCTCCAACCAATTTCATACGCAACACATCGCCGCTCCGAGCCGCACGTTCCGGCTCCGTCGCTTCCGTGCGTGCCGGAGGTTCCTCGTCGCGCCTGTTCTCGATTGCTGGTTTGTTAAGGGAGAGAACCGCCTCGTCCGACGTGAGGAAGAGTTGAAACCCGCTGCCGCGCGCTGAATATTTAACCTTACCGTCAAGCTGCCCGGCGTTCTCTTCGAAGGCGACGGGAAGCTGCCCGTAAGACTCCTTCACACGCGTCTCTGTGACGCCGCCGAGCGCGGCCTTAACGTCTTCACCTGTCGCAGGCCGTTTGCCAGCCGCCGGTTCGATAGTCCTCGCGGACGGAATTGCGAGCACGGCGTCGGCAAGATGGGATGAAGGCTGTCGCCCGGATAATAAAGCGGGCGCGAAGTATAGATACGCAACAAAGCATGACAATGAAAGCAGAGCCAACAGAAAAAAGCGCGCGGAGTTGATTTTGAAAAAATTTTGGCGGACGGGAAAGTCCGCGCGGCGAGGGATGAGTGTTGGCATGATCAATTAATCCTTGGTGAAATCAGCGGTGCGGGTACGGTAAATTACTCGCTCGAAAATCGTCAGACCGGCCTTCAGGGAGTGTGTTGAGCAGTGGTACAGGGAAAGGCAGCAGGCCGACCAAACCATTCAGGTATGCCTGCGTAAAATAGCACCGGCAATTAAACCTTATCAAACCATGATGCCGCTAAGAATTGTGTTTGAGAATTAGACGCCTTAGATTAAGGAACTCAGCCGTAAGCAAAGGTTAAAGTGAGGCTAACAAATAAGACCCTGACTTAGCAAGAAACAAAGATTCCGTCACGAAACTATTTTGCATTACTCGTCACGAAACTAATTGCAATACGCATACCAATCAAGAGATTGATCTCATCCCGCCTCTCCGGTACGAAAAAGAGGCTTTTGTTTCCCCTAGCGTTATCACCTGTCTCCTAAAGAGGATAGCTTTGAGCAAAAGTGTCTACTTTTTTGACGCCAATTTGAGGAACCGGGATAGATGGTCGAACCCTGCGCCGACGGGACGCAAGGGCGCAGGAGCGAAAGCTAAAGCACGACTGCGCGCCCGTGACAGATTTGGCAGGGTCTGTAACTGTTCAACTCTTGATGCGGATTATAATGTCTGATGCTCGACTTTAGGATCAAATTGATCAGCAACCCGCAGGAGCTGACAGCGCTCGTCGCCCGGCTGGCGCTGGCTCCTGCTCTGGCGCTCGACATCGAGACGGTTAACTGGTGGGACCGACGGGTCGAGCGGGTCGCCCTCATCCAGTTGGCTTTCCGCGAAGGTAGCCGCCTGCGCGTCGCGGTCATTGACGCACTGGCCGCATTCTCGCTCGATCCGCTCCGACCGTGTCTTGAGTCGAGCCCGGCGACAAAGGCCATT
>DASQDV010000452.1:0-16788 GCA_035633995.1 Pyrinomonadaceae bacterium
GACGTGCCCTCGTAGATCGCGCCGATCTTGGAGTCGCGCCAGAATTTCTCGACCGGATAGTCTTTGACGAAGCCGTAGCCGCCGTAGAGTTCGATGGCTTTCGAGGCGATGGTTTCGGCGGCGCGCGACGAGTAGAGCTTCGCCATCGCGGCCTCTTTGACGAAGGGGAGTCCGGCGTCCTTTAAGCGCGCGGCGTTATAAACAAGCAGGCGCGCGGCTTCGAGTTCCACGGCAAGTTCGGCGAGTTGGAACTGCACGCCCTGAAATTGATTGATCGACTTGCCGAACTGTTGCCGCTCCGACGTGTAAGCGAGCGCGGCTTCGAGCGCGCCGCGTGCGAGGCCGATCATCTGCGCGCCGATGCCGATGCGCCCTTCGTTCAAAGTCTCGATGGAGACCTTGTAGCCTTTGCCGAATTCGCCAAGGAGGTTTTCTTTCGGCACGCGGCAGTTGTCGAAGATGATCTCGGTGGTGGACGAAGCGCGAATGCCGAGTTTGTTCTCCTTCTTGCCGACGCTGATGCCTTCGAATCCTTTCTCGACGATGAAGGCGGTGACGCCTCTATAGCCTTCTTCCGGTTTGGCGTTGGCGAAGACGACGAAGATTTCGGCTTCCATGCCGTTCGTGATCCAGAGTTTCTGGCCGTTCAAAACGTAGTGGTCGCCCGCGTCCGTCGCTTTGGTCTGCGTGGCGAAGGCGTCGGAGCCGGAACTGGCTTCGCTCAGGCAGTAAGCGCCGATCTTGTTTTCGGCCAGTTGCGTCAGGTACTTACGCTTCTGTTCGGGGTTGCCCCAGCGGATGAGCGCGTTGTTGACGAGCGTGTTCTGCACGTCCATCAGGACACCGACCGAAGGGTCAACGCGCGAGAGTTCTTCGACGCCGACGATGGCCGTGAAGAACGACGCGCCCGCGCCGCCGTATTCTTCGGGCGTCTCGATGCTCATCAATCCGAGGTCGAAGAGGTGTTTGATGATGGAGGCGTCCATCTTGGCGTGCTCGTCCATCGCCTCGCGGCGCGGGCGAATCTCGCCCTCGGCAAACTCGCGCACGCTCGCGCGAAACATGTTTTCGTCTTCGGAATAGACGGTTAAAGGCGTGCCGCTTAAAAGTTCGGTTGCTGCTTTGCTCATCGCTTTCTCTACAGACCTTCTTTATAAGATTCAAAATGATATGGCTCAGACGTTTGTAAGCGTAAGCATCGCCTACAAACGCGCCTGCGGTCAACCCGCGAAAGCCGTGACAAGTGACGAGTGACGGGTGGCGAGTGACAATATAAGACAGTGAATCGTAAACCGTGAATAGAGAAAACCCGTCTTCTTCTATTCGCAATTTACGATTCACGACCTACCTGCCTTCTCTTGTCGCTCGTTACTTGTCACTATTCTTGTCGCCTGTCGCATTTTTACGACATCGGGAAGGTGCGCCGGTCGGACGGGGCAACAGTTGCCGCCCGTTTCGGCGTGCGGCGGAAGCGGGCGCGCAAGCTGGCGCGCGAGTTGCTGTGTGCGGGAAGCGTGTGAGCGTGAGGGGCGCGTCTCGACCGGTTGGCGGTTGAGACTGGCGGCGCAATAACGTATCTTGCTACGCAGTTTAGAGACGGGAATTTTTACGACTAAAGGGCGATTTCTCTCGATAACAGGACACGCGCGATGAGCGAGCAGACGCGAGGGGCGGAGGAAGGAAAGAGCGCGCCGGGCAGATTTGCTCCGGCGGGCGTCCTCTTCGCCGTGTGCGGCCTGCTGCTCTTTGCCTACTACGTGTGGAAGGCCGGGCCGCAGAGCATCTGGGAGAACATCACGCAGCTCGGCGCGGGCTTCGCGGTCGTGCTCCTTATCTCCGCCGTGCGCCCGTTCGTGCGCGCCGCCGCGTGGACGCGCTGCTTCGAGGACGGCACGCGCCTGCGCATCCGCGACGCGTTCAAGGCTTATCTGGCGGGCGACGCGCTCGGCAGCCTGACGCCGCTCGGCATGGTGGTGAGCGAACCGGCCAAAGCGGCCTTCGTGCGCGACCGCGTGCCCATCGTCTCGGCCATCTCGGCCATCGCCGTCGAAAATCTCTTCTACATGCTGTCGGTCGCGCTCTTTATCTTCGCGGGCACGGCGGCGCTGCTCCTCAGTTTTACCCTGAACTCGAAACTGCGCCTCGCCAGCTACGTGACGCTCGCCGTCGTCGCGGTCGTCGTCTCGCTCGGCGCGCTGATGGTGCGGCGGCAATGGAGATTTTTGAGCGGCGCGCTCGAAGGGTTGCAGGCGCGCGGGCTTGGCCGTCGCATCGGCGCGGAGCGGCGTGCGCGCCTCGTCGCCATCGAAGATCGCATCTACGGCTTTTACGCGCGCCACCGCTCGCGCTTCCTCCCGATCCTCGCGCTCGAAGCCTGCTTCCACCTCGCCGGCGTGGCCGAAGTCTACGCCACGCTCTACTTCATACTCGACGCGCCGCCGCCCTTTACACAACTCGCGCTCGCAGCCTTCGTCCTCGAATCCGTCAATCGTGTGATCAACGTAATTTTCAAGTTCGTGCCGATGCGCGTCGGCGTTGACGAGGCGGGCACGGGTCTGATCACCAAAGTCCTGAAATTCGGAACCGCCGTCGGCGTCACGCTCGCCATCATACGCAAGGCGCGCGTCATCGTCTGGACGGCCATCGGCCTCGCCGTGCTCGTCCGGCGCGGGCTGTCCCTGAGGAGCATGGCGCGCGAAGCGCAGGAGGCGACCGCCGCTGCCGCTCGTGCCGCCGCCGGAGCGGACTCGGCGACGACGACGAACGGCTCGGCGCAGCGACAGAAAGCGTCTGCTGCGGGCGACGCGAGCGAGAACGGCGGCGGGGGCAGCGTGATCAAAGAAGAGGAACTCATCGCGCCGCGCTAAGCAAAAGTGTCGGCGGAGTCTTACTTGGAACGATCTCTCGAATTAACTCCCGAAGAGAGGGCGGGCGCGCACGTCTCGCCCGTGAGGGCGGCGCGCGGCGAGCGCGTGTGGCTTCTGGATCGAGGCGTCGCGCTTGCGCTCGTCGTGCTCGTCGTGTTGGGCTTGGGTTTGCGCGTGCGCGGCATTTCGGAACTCGGTTTCGCCGAAGACGAGATCAACAAACTCGAAGCCGTGCGCGCCTATGGGCATGGCGACATCACGCCCAACGCCGAACACCCGATGTTGATGAAGACGTTGATCTACGTCTCGCACGCCGCCGCGCAGAAGTGGAACGCGGGCGCGCCGGGGCGGCAGATCAGCGAAGAGGCGGCGGTGCGGTTCCCCAACGTGCTCATCGGCGCGCTCACAGTCTTCCCTTTGTATCTCCTGACCGCCGCCTTCTTCGATAAACGCACGGGACTCATCGGCGCGCTGCTCTGGTCGTCCGGCGTGAATGCCATCACCTACAACCGCATCGCCAAAGAAGACACGCTCCTTGTCTTCCTTATGCTCTTCGCCTTCTACTTCTATTTGCGCGCCAAGCAGACGAGCGGCCACGCGCCGCGCGCGAAGAAAAAATTTTACCTGGCATCAGCCGTCTCGTTCGGGTTGATGTTCGCGTCGAAATACTTTCCGCACTACTTCGGCCTGAACATGCTCTATCACCACCTCGTCCCGCAGCGCGAGCGCGAGGCGGGCGAGCCGCGCGGTCGCACGCCCGCCATCTTCTACCCCGTTGTCTTCATCACGTTCTTCATTGCCAACCCCGCCGTCCTTCTGCCTGAGACGTGGCACTACCTGACCGCCTATTCGAGCGAGGAGTTGCTTACGCATCACGGCTACCTGATGGGCGAGACGCTCTACACGAACCAGATGTCGAGCACGCCTTTCGGCACGCCCATCTATTTTTATCTGCTGTTCCTCGCCATCAAGACGCCGCTCCCGCTGCTCGTCGCGCTCGTCGCCGGACTCTTTGCCTGCGCGCGTCGCTGGAAACAACCGGGCGAAGCATTCCTGCTGTTGATGTTCGTCCTCTGGATCGTGCCCTATTCGCTCGCGGGCGCGAAGTGGCTGCGCTATACGTTGTCGCTTCTGCCGTTCGTCTACATGATCGCGGCGGTCGGCATCATGTGGCTGCTCCGTCTTCCGGGCGCGCCGCGCGAGGCAGAGGGCGCACGCGGCGGCGGCAGAAGTTTTTCGCCGCTCAGGATCGTGCGCGCCGTCGTCCTACTCTTCTTCGTCGCGCTGCCCGCCTTGATCGCCACCGCCTCCGCGCCGCACTACGCGACCTACACGAACGCGCTCGGCTTCGGGCGCGCGGGCTACTTCTTCCCGCATGACGAGTTTTACGACGACGGATTGCGCGAAGCGATCAAGTACGTCTCCGAGCACGCGCCGCGCGGCGCAAGCATCGTTCACGAGACGCCGGGCGTCGCGCGCCACTATTTGCAAAAGTTCAATCGCGCCGACCTCAACTCTCGCGTGCTCTCCGACCCCGCTTTCAAATTCGACGAGACGCCGCGCCCCGCCTACGTTATTCTCCAACGCGGGCGCACCTATTTCGAGAACCGCGAGAAGATGGCGGAGGCTCGCACGCGTGGCCGGAAAGTTTACGAAGGATTTGTCAGCGGCCTCAGCGCGGTCGAAGTTTACGAAGTTAAATAAAAAGTCTTTTCTTCTCTGCGTCTTTGGTCTTTACTGCTTTGCGCTTTGGCGAGAAAAAATCTTTCACGCCAGGGCGCAAAGTTAAAGCGAAAGGCGCAAAGGGAAGTAGAAGCGAGATGAGGAAACTTTCAGGGATGAAAAAGTTGCTGCGAAGCGTCGCGTTGTTGCTCGCGCTGTGTGCTGTTTTTAGTTGTGCGACAGCGCAGACGCAGACGGCGGCGCGCGAGCGCGCGTGGATCACAATCCTTTCGACAACCGATTTGCACGGTAACATCCTGCCCGTTGACTATTACACGAACAAGCCGGACGCGCGTGGTCTGGCGAAAGTGGCAACGCTCATCCGTGCGGCGCGCGGCGAGAACCCTGCGGGCACGCTCCTGCTCGATTCGGGCGACACGATTCAGGGCACGCCGCTCGAATATTTTCATAACAAGAAGAACAACCAGCCCCCTGATCCGATGATGCTCGTCATGAGCGCGCTCAAGTTCGACGCGCTCGCCGTCGGCAATCACGAGTACAACTTCGGGCTGGACGTTTTAGGGAAGGCGCGGCGCGAGGCGAGTTTCCCCTGGCTCTCTGCGAACACCTACAAGGCGGGGACGCAGGAAACTTATTACCAGCCTTACCTCGTCAAGGAGTTGAACGGCGTGCGCGTCGGCGTGCTGGGGCTGACGACGCCGGGCGTGCCCTTCTGGGAGAACCGGGGGAATTTCGCGGGACTTGAATTTCGCGCTCCCGTCGCGGAGGCGCGCAAGTGGGTCACGGTGCTGCGCGAGCGCGAGCGCGTCGATCTGGTCGTCGTCGCAATGCACATGGGACTGGAAGAGGATTTGCGCACGGGCGAGACGACGCCCGGACAGGTGACGAACGAGAATGTTGCCGTGCGCCTCGCGCGCGAAGTGGCGGGCATTGATCTCGTCGTGATGGGGCACACGCACCGCGAAGTGCCGTCCCTGACGATCAATAACGTGCTGCTCACGCAGGCGAACTATTGGGGGCGGCATCTGGCGCGCGCAGACATCTATCTCGAACGCGAACGGGGGCGCTGGCGCGTCGCGGCGAAGTCGGCGCGCACAATCGCGGTGAATGAGCGGACGGAGACGGACGCTGAAGTCGCGCGTCTCGTCGAGCCTTATGATCGTGAGACGCAGACGTGGCTTGCGCGCGTCATCGGCGAATCTCCGGCAGAGTTGACCGCTGTGGACGCGCGCTTTCGCGACACGGCGATTCTCGATTTGATCCAGCGCGTGCAGTTGGACGCGGGGCGGGCGGACGTTTCGATGGTGGCGAGTTTCAACCCGCAGGCGCGCTTGCCGCGCGGCGCGGTGACGGTGCGCGACATCGCGGGGCTGTATATTTACGAGAACACGCTCGTCGTGCTCGAAGTGACGGGGCAGGTGTTGAAAGACGCGCTCGAACATTCGGCGAAGTTTTTTCGCGCATACGAAGCGGGGCGGACGCCCGCCGAACTCGTGGACGAAAAAATCCCGGCCTACAATTTCGACATCGCCGAAGGCGTCACCTACGATCTCGACCTGACCAAACCGTTCGGCTCGCGCGTGCAAAACTTACGCTTTCGCGGGCAACCCCTCGACCCCGCGCAGAAACTCAAACTCGCGACGAACAATTACCGCGTCAACGGCGGCGGCGGCTACACGATGTTTCGCGGCGCACCCGAAGTTTATCGTTCGAGCACGGAGATACGCGAGTTGATCATCGACTGGGTGGAGCGCAACCGGCGCGTCCCCGCAGAGCCGACGAACAACTGGCGGCTGTTGACCAATTGAACACACGCACGCGCACGCGAAGGCGCACGGAAGATGATGAAAGTTTTTATCGCAGCAACGCTCGTCGCTTTGATCTTCGTCGGCGTGCTCGCCGGCGTCACGCGAAGTCCCGCAAAGGGCGCGGGCGGAAATCCGATGCCAGTTGAAATCAATGGAGGCGGGGAGACGAAAGAAGCCGAGAAGTTGACGGCTGCAAACGCGTCGCCGTCCGCCCGGTCGCAATCGCCGCTCAAACTCCCGCTTGTCAACCCGCGCATCGTCGTCTCGAAAAGCAAGCGGCAGTTGTGGCTGCACGCGGGCGGCGAGGTGGTGCGCACGTACCGCATCGCGCTCGGCACGAACCCGACGGACGACAAAGTCAGGCAGGGCGACCGCTCGACGCCGGAAGGCGACTTCTACGTCTGCGTTAAAAACGCGCGGAGCAATTTCTACCTCTCGCTCGGCCTCAGTTACCCGAACATCGAAGACGCCGAGCGCGGCCTGCGCGACAAACTCATCACGCGCGCCGAGCGCAATGCGATTGTGCGCGCGATCCAAAACAAAAAACGTCCGCCCTGGGACACCGCGCTCGGCGGCGAGATTTTCATACACGGCGGCGGCACGGAAGGCGATTGGACGTGGGGCTGCATCGCGCTCGCCAACACAGACATCCGTGAACTCTTCGACGCCGTGCCGATGGGAACGAGCGTACGTATCGAGCATTAGCCCTTGTCTCCGAGCTTCGGCGGTGAGGATTCCGTCTGCGCTTATAGAGAAGCGCCGGAAAACTTATAGATTGCTCTTGACTCTTTGCCGGATCGAGTCTAGATTCCTGCCACTTTGAACTTCCACCGGCTGGCTCTCCAAGTCTAGTCCTCAGTCTCACTTCGCCGGCCTCGACCTTACATCTCTGTCGTTGCGCCCCTTCAAGCGCGACGCCGCCCGACCCGGAGATTCCCCATGAAAACAACTACCACCGCGATGACTTTAATTTTCTCGCTCCTCGTGCTGCTCGCGCCCGGATTAATTCCCGGCGGCGCTACGGTTGAGCCGACGCCGGTTGTGACCGCCGCCGTTGCGCGCGTGAATGATACGGGCGATGTGCTGCCGTCGGAGCGCCGCAGCGGGGCGCCCTCGCAGCAGGCGGGCCTGGCTCAGAACGCCGCCGAGATTCAACAACTGGCGGAAACTTTTGCGCCGCTCCTGCGCTTCGATAGTAAACAGGGAGACAAGAACAAGTGTTTCCCCAGCGATGCCGGTCAGTACTACGAGAAAAGAAGACGGGGCGAGAAGGGAAGGGTCTGCAACACCGATTACGACTCAATCGAGCGCGGCGACGTGCCGGTCTATTACCAGTATGCGGCCTGCGGCGACGATCAATACGTCTCCTACTGGTTCTTCTACGGGTGGCAAGACACCTGTTCGCCGGGAGAGGGCGAGCACCCCGCCGACTGGGAGCGCGTCGTCGTCAAGATACGCCCGGGCAACACGCGCGACCGCGTCATGTTTTTTCAACACAAAGGCCAGTACACCAAGACCCGCAATCACTACAAGACCTACGAGAACACGCACCCGGTCGTCTATGTCGGGAAGAACAGTCACGGCAGCTATCACGACGACGGCGGCTCCGGCACGTGTTGCTACTGGGAGGATTTCCGAAACCCCGGCAAGCCCAATCAGAAGATGCAGACGTGGAAGAATCTGGTGCGCCTCTCGAAAGAGCCGGGAAGCCCGGAATGGATGCGCTACGACGGGACAAAATACTGGGACGGTTTGACGGGGCCGCTCTTTCGCAAAAGAGACAGCGACCTCTGCAACTTGCAGGGCTGTCGCGGCTCGCACCTCAAAGTGTGTCATACGGGCGGGTGCTACAAGAGCGACATCGGCGATAAGGATATGTGAAGAAGCGTGCGCGACCGCGACGGCCGCCGCCCCTTCCGGCAATGCTCTCTACTTAAGTCGCGCAGACGGGGCAGGTGCGCCGCGTCAGGAGTTTTGCGCGTTGCCCTCAACCGTTCCGGCGTCGCCCGCGCGCGGGTCGTCGGGATGGAACGTCGAACGCTCTTTCCAGCGCCGGTACATGTAGAGCGAGAAGGCGAGCCAGAGGCCGCCGAGGAAATATGCGCCGATGGTGTCGCTCGGCCAGTGTGCGCCGAGATAGACGCGCGAGAGGCCGACGAGCGCGACCATCATGGCGGTCAGGGCAAGAGCGACGCGGCGCGCGGGCGTGCGCGCGGGCAGGAGCGCATAGGCGACGAAGAAGAGGAAGCCGAAGTAACAGACGTAGAAGGTAACGTGTCCCGACGGGAAGCTCTGGCTCTCGTGCAGGCGGACGACGTTCACGTCCGGCGCGGCGGGGCGCGGGCGCGCGATGAGCAGTTTGACCGTGCGGTTGAGCAGGCCGCTGCCCGCCGTGCTCAACAGCAGGCCGAAGGCTTCGCTGCGCAGGCGCACGGCGAGAAAGACGAGGAAGGTCACACCGGCGAGCGCATAAGGGACGACCCCGTAGCCGATGTAAGAGACGGCGTACATGAAGCCTTCGAGGCCGGGCAGGCGCAGGGATTGCAGGCGGACGGCGATGCCCTTGTCCCACGCAAAGTAGGCGTAGGAGCGCGCGTAAAAGGCGAGCACGGCGAAGGCCAGGAGCACGACCGTGTAGCGCACCTGCGCGCGCCACAAACGCCATGCGGCGACGCGGCGCAACAGTCGCCGTCGCGGGCTGCTGTCTGCCACAGGTTGCTCGCTTTTGACTTCGTCCATTTTTTAGTCTGTCGGGCGGCGTTGAAAAGTTTAAGAGCGCGCGTGGCGCGTCTCTTTTATAATATCTTTACGCGGTACGGCAAAGGAATACGCGGGGCAATCACCCGGCGGCGGCGCGCATCTAATTTTCACGAACGTTAAAAGGGTGCCGAAGAAAAGGGGCGGAGAACTTGCTCAGAGTTGAATACAAGGAAGGTTTGTACCTGCCCGATCTCGATCTGTGGCTCGACGCGGACGGGCCGCGCGAGCGCTGCGTCATCTCGCACGCGCACGCGGATCACATCGCGGAGCATCGTGCGATTGTGGCGACGCCGGAGACGGCACGCATCTTCCAACACCGTCGCGGCGAGGCCGAAGTGACGACGCAAGTTTACGGCGAGCGGCGCGACTACGGGCGTTACGCGCTGACGTTCTACCCGGCGGGGCATTGTCTCGGTTCGGCGCAGATTCTCGTAGAGGCCGACGGCGAGCGTCTGGTTTACACGGGCGACATCAAGTTGCGCGCAAACGTCGCCGCCGAGTCGGCGGTCATCGTGCCGTGCGACACGCTCGTCATGGAATCAACTTTCGGCGACCCGCATTATCGCTTCCCGCCCGACGTGGCGACCTTCGAACGCCTCTACGCCGGAATTGATCGCGCCTTCTCGGACGACCGCGTGCCCGTCGTGCTGGCCTACGCGCTCGGCAAAAGCCAGGAGGCTCTGGAGTTGCTCTTGAGGCGCGGTTATCGCGTGACGCTGCACGGGTCTGTGTGGAACGTCGCGGAGATTTATCGTGAGTGCGGCGTGGAGTTTTCGGGAAGATATGAGAAGTATGACCGCGAGCATTTGAAGGGGCGCGTGCTGATCGCGCCGCCCGGTTGTCGCAAGCAGCCGATGCTCCTGAACATCGAACGCCGCTACCTGATCATGCTCACGGGCTGGGCTTTGAACAAAAGCGCGCCCTACATGTACAGGGGCGTCGATCTGATTTTGCCGCTCTCAGACCATGCAGACTACGACGATCTCGTCCGCCTCGCGCGCGAGACCGGAGCCGCTCGCATCATCACCATGCACGGCGAGCCGAAATTCGCCGCACACCTGCGCGAACTCGGCCTGAACGCCGAACACCTCGCGCACCACCCCGGCGCCGCAGCAGCGCCCAAGGCCAAAAAACGCGCGCCCAAAAAAGCCGCCACCGAAGCCGTCAACCAGACGCTTTTCGACGACCTCCCTCCGGCCTGAAATACGTCAATACAATTTGTGAACTTCGGGCAGCATCCAGAGCAGGCACGAACCGTAAGACTCGTCTAAAGGGATGACGAGGTAGTTCTGGTCAACCCAGCGCGCGCCCTCGAACGCGGCGTTGGCCGAGCCTGCGTAGGGCGTCGCGGCGGAGAGCATCAGCAGGCCGGGCGTCATGTCATAAACTTCGACGTGCAGCATGCCGCCTGCGCTCGCATGCGAAGCGGCCTGTGCCGGTTTCGCGTCCGGGCGCGCGTCGCCTGAACCGGCGGCGACGGTGTAGCTGAAGACGGCGAGCCAGGGATAAGAGACGAGGGCTTTGGGCGTGCCCCACGCCGCGCCGGTTTTGGGGAAGCGCCTGTATTCGCGTCGCACGCCGCCCGTAGTTTTCTGTGTTTCGTCGAGCGTGCGTTTGGTCTGCGTGGCTTCGATTTTCTTCGCCGCCTCCCACTCGGCGGGCGTGGCGGCGCGCACGCGGTACGTGCCGTCGAGCGCGACGGCGTAGATGCTCGCGCTGTAGTTGGCGCGCAACTGCTTGCCGCGCATGCCGCCGCCGTCCGGCCCGCGCGAAGGCGGGAGTAGCAGTATGAACTCGTCTTTCAGTCGAAACAGTAGTTCGGGCGCGCTGGCGACTGACGAATTGACGAGCCGCCGCACCTCGTAGCCGCGCTGCGACCACTCGATGTCCTTATCGTCTTGCGGGCGCGGCAGGCGCAACTGTTTGCCGTCTGCGGCAAGCCATTCGGGAAAATTGATCGTGCCGGGATTTTTGACGGGCGCAAATGCGGGGAGGGTGAAGGCGAGGTAAGTTTGCTTCTGCTCGTCGGCGGGCGCGAGGAAATATCGTTCGCCGAGCCACGTCTCCGCCGTGTCGTAGGAGGTAGGTCGCGCGACGCCGCGCGCCGACCACGCCGCGACGCGCTCGCCCGTGAACGTGTCGTAGATGTCCCAGAAGGCGTCGCCCGTGCGCGGCTCGCCGTCGCCGAAGAACAGGTTGGGCTTCGTCTTCCTGCCGGAATAACTGAAGACCGCGATCCACTTGCCGCCGGGCGAGAGGGTCGCGCGCCGCCAGTGCTCGCCCGTCTTCGTGTATTTGAAGCCGCGATACTCGATGCCCGTCCGCGTGTCTGCGTGTCGACCGTCGTTGACGAGCATGTGCGGCGGCGATGAGACGCGACGCGCCTGCTGCCAGTCGCGCTCGGTGGCGGGGCGCACCCGGAAGTTATCGTTGAAGCGGACGACGTAAAACTGGCGCGTGTATTGCGGCGGCGGGAGGTCTGTGTGAAGCTCGTGCAGATAATCGTTGCTGTAGATGACTCCGGCGACGAGATATTCGTCCTCAGGCGCGCCGGGCGACTTGCGCACTTCGAGCCTCTCAAAGTAGGAGGGCTGCGGCCACTCGACGCCCTCGCGCGTCTCCGTCCAGCTTTCGGGAAAGCGAATTTGATTGACCGCGCCCTGCATCTTCGCTTGAGCGGACGGAGTTTGCGCGCGCCCGCACGAGGAGGAAGAGAACGCGACGCCCGCCACAGACGCGAGCAGCGACGCCGCGATCAGACTTGTGGAGAGCGTGCGCCGGATCATGTGTCACGCCTTTCGTCGCCTCTGCCCTTCGGCCACCGCTCCGCCTGCACGAAGAGTTAATCCTCGCCCCGCGAGCGCGCACAATCGTCAGCGCGCAGCGCCGAGCGCCTTGACCTGCGTGCCGCACTCGTCGCAGATGCGCGTGAGGGCGCGTTCGAGGTTCGGGTCAATGTCCGTCAGCGTCTGGATCACGCGCGCCGGGAGGCGCATCGTGACGACCATGTATTGTTCGTCGGTCGCAGGGTTCGAGAGGGCGCGCTCGAACGCCCTGATCAACGCGTCGTAGTCGGGCGGCTTCGAGAGATATTCGCTGACGCCGAGGCGCGTGCAGGCGTCGCGCGATTCGGCCAGCGTCTCGCCCGTCACGACCACGACGGGCACGCTCGCCGACAAATTGCGTATGTCTTCGAGCACTTTCGTGCCGTGCATCTCCGGCAGCGTCATGTCGAGCAGGACGGCGTCCGCGCCGTTGGCCTCGAACTCCGCCACGCCCTCCTCGCCCGTGTAGGCGTTAATCACCTTGTAACCGGCCTTTTCCAGCCCCGACTCGTATAATTCCGCCAGGTCTTCTTGATCTTCTATGACGAGAATGCGATGCTTGCTCACGACAAACTTCCCCCTTACTTTTGAGAGCAACCGCGCCGCTACTTGCGCCCGCCGGTTGCTTACCGTTTTTATTGAGCGGCCAGTATAGCAGAAGCGTTTATGACTCTCTCCATCGCCACCGTTCTCATCCTGCTCCTCGTCGCGCTCGTGCTGTTCGGCACGGAACGCATCCCAATTGACGTGGTCACCATCCTCGTCGTCATCGGCCTCGTCCTGACGCGCGTGCTGAGTCCGGCGGAAGCCTTCGCCGGTTTCGGCAACGACATCATCATCACCATCTCCGGCCTCTTCATCCTGACGGGAGGACTCGTCAAGACGGGCGTGGTTGACCTCGTCGGGCGGCGACTGCATCGCGTGTCAGGCGGGAGCGAATTCCGCCTGACGGTGCTCATCATGTTTACCGCCGCCGCCTGCGCTTCGGTGATGAAGAACACGACGACGACCGCCATGTTCGTGCCCGTCGTTTTGGGACTGGCGGAACGCGCGAAAGTGCAGCCGTCGAAACTGCTCATGCCGCTCGCCTTCGGCGCCATCCTCGGCGGGACGTGCACGCTCATCGGCACTTCCACGAACCTCGCCGTCAGCGGCGCGATGACGCGCTACGGACAGGCGCCCTTCACGATGTTTGAACTAACGCCCGTCGGCATCGCCATCGTCGCCATCGGGATGCTCTACATGCTGGTCGTCGGCCTGCGCCTGCTGCCCGCGCGCGGCGGCGCGGACTCGCTCGCCGACGCTTATCACATACGCGAGTACATGTCGGAAGTGGTCGTGCTCGACGACTCGCCGCTCGTCGGGCGCACGCTTGCCGAAGCAGACCTCAGCCAGTCTCTAGACCTCGCCGTCGTCGGCATCCTGCGCGGCAAGCAGGGGCGTATCGCGCCGCGCGCCGACGAGAAAATTCTGGCGGGCGATCTGCTGCTCGTGCAGGGGCGCATCGAAGACATCCTGCGCGTCAAAACGGAAGCGGGCATCGAGATCAAGGCCGACTTCAAGTTGAGCGACACCGATCTGGAAACGGGCGACCTTGAGTTGTTCGAGGCGATGATCCTGCGCGGCTCAAACCTCGTCTCGCGCACCTTGAAGGGCACGAAGTTTCGCGAACGCTACGGCCTGACCGCGCTCGCCATCAACCGTCACGGCGTCGCGCTTTTGTCGAAACTGAGCATGGTCTCGTTGCGTTTCGGCGACGTGCTGCTCGTGCAGGGCAAGCGAGAACAGGTCGCGCACCTCGCGGCGGAAGGGAATCTGCTGTTGCTCGAAGACGTGTCCGAGGCGCGCGGGCGCGCGGCGAAGCGGCGCTGGGCGCTCCTCGCCTTCGTGGTGTTTCTCGTCTTCTCCATCTTTCACCCGTTCGGCGTGCCGCTGTCGGTCGCCGTACTCTTCGGCGTGCTCATCCTGCTCGCCTCGCGCGCCGTGCGCACGGGGGAAATTTACGACATGATCGACTTCCGGCTGATCGTCCTCATCGCAGGCATGATCAGTTTCGGCACGGCGATGGAGAAAAGCGGCGCAGACGATTATCTCGCGGGGCTGATCGTCAACACGGTCGGCGGCTTCGGCGCTTACGCGGTGATGGGCGGCTTCATCTTGTTGACCATCGCGCTGACGCAGCCGATGTCGAATCAGGCCGCCGCGCTCGTCGTCCTGCCCGTCGCCATCCAGACCGCGACGCAACTCGGCCTGAACCCGCGCGCCTTCGCCGTCGCCGTCACCTACGCCGCGTCGTGTTCGTTCCTGACGCCGCTCGAACCCGCCTGCGTTCTCATCTACACGCCCGGCCGCTATCGCTTCTTCGACTTTGTGAAAATCGGCTCGCTCCTGACCATCGCCGTCTTCCTTATCATCATGTGGCTCGTGCCGCTGCGCTGGCCGCTTAATTGAATGGAGAAAGGGCGAAAGGGAAGGGAAAGGCGAGAGTGCGCGGGGCGTTGCGTGAGGCTTATCTTTCGCCCGCCCGCGCTTTGCAGCTTTTGCGTTTTACCCATCGCCTTGTATAATTCGCGGGCTTTTAAGGAAGGGCAGTGCAGGGAAAGCTCTCGCGCAAGTTAATTCTCATTATTCCAAATTCAACGAGATAATATGCCTAACATCGCCGGATGGAAGTCTCCCCGTCGCCCGGTCTCGACGCGCCCGAAGCCTCTGCGCACGCTGGCCGCAGGCTTCATGCAGATGGCGCGCGCCGCCTTCGCAGAGCCTTACAACCTCGTCGTCGAACGACACACGATCAAACTGCGGCGTCTGCCCGAAGCGCTCGATGGCCTGCGCATCGTCCAACTCTCGGACATCCACCACAGCCCCTTCACGGGGCGCGAACAGATCGAACGCGCCGTCCGTTTAGCCAACAGCCTCCAGCCCGACATCGTCGCTTTGACGGGCGACTACGTCTCGCACGAACGCGAATACGCCGCGCCGTGCGCGGAGATGCTGGGGAAATTGCGCGCGCGTTCAGGCGTCTATGCCGTGCTCGGCAACCACGACCACTGGACGGACGCCCCGCTCATCACAGACCTCTTTCGCGCCGAGGGCATACGCGTGCTCGTCAACGAAGGCATGCGCTTCGAGCACCCGAAACACCCGGGCGCGACCTTCTGGCTCGCGGGCGTGGACGACACGATGGTCGGCCTCGAAGACCTCCCGCTCGCGCTCGCAGGCTCCGGCGCGGACGAGTTGAAACTACTGCTCGCGCACAACCCCATCGTCCTGCGCCGCGCCGCACGCGCCGGGGTTGACCTCGTTCTGAGCGGCCACACGCACGGCGGGCAAGTCACTCTGCGCGCGGAGCGTTCGCCCTCTGGCCGACCGCGCAGGCGTCTGCTGCGCGGCCTCGGGCGACAGGGCGACACGCAAATCTACGTCACGCGCGGCCTCGGCACGGTCGTCCTGCCCGTCCGCTACGGCTGCCTGCCAGAAGTTTCTCTGCTCGAACTTCGCAAGCATTAGTTTCAAGTTTCAAGTTTCAGGTTTCAAGTTGAAGACCGAAGAACCCCAGTCCTGAAACCTGAATCTTGAAACCTGAAACCCTTATGTCGTCCCGCATCTTCACGCTGCCGAACTTCCTGACCGTCATCCGCATGGTGCTGGTTCCGGTCTTCGTCACGGCGCTCTATTACCAGCGGTTCTTCTGGGCGCTCGCCATCTTCGTCTTCGCGGGGGTGACCGACGGCGTGGACGGCTTTCTCGCGCGCCGTTTCAACCAGAAATCGCAACTCGGCACCATCCTCGACCCCATCGCAGACAAACTCCTCCTCGTCACCTCTTTCATCACGCTCTCGCTCGCCTCCATCGTCGGGCGCGGCAACCACCTGCCCGTGCCCTTCTGGGTGACGGCGGCGGTCATTAGCCGCGACGTCTTTATCGTCGTCGGCGCGGCGGCCATCAACATCGTCACGGGCTTTCGCGGTTTCCGCCCCTCGCTGCTCGGTAAAGTCAACACGGTCGTACAAATTACGGCCATTATCATCATCCTCTCGATGGCGCGCTTCCCCGCTCTGCGCGGCTACGTCCTGCCAACCGTCTACGCAGTCGTCTTCGCCTCCGCGCTTTTCTCCGGCGTCCACTACATTTTTCACGTCGCGCGCATCATGAACGAAGACCGGCATGACCGGGACGTTCCCGAAGACGACCTATAAACTGTGAAATAATAAAACTTAGCTGCTCTTAGCCGGGAGGAGGCAACGGGGCGCGGATTTTTGCAATCAAAAGTTGACAATGAGAGACTCAGATATTATATTAACGCTGTATTCAACCTATGCCTTCATATCTGAGTTGAACTGGAGTTCGCCCGCTGGAGGCGTGAAGAAACCGGGCGGGCGCGTAAGGAAAGAGGCGGGTAGCTAAACAAATTGGAGAATCAAAAGATGAGCAAGATAATCGGCATTGACTTGGGCACGACCAACTCCGTAGTGGCCGTGATGGAAGGCGGCGAGCCGACCGTCATCACCAACTCCGAGGGGGGCCGGACGACGCCCTCCGTCGTCGCCTTTACGAAGGACGGCAACCGTCTGGTCGGCCAAGTGGCGAAGCGTCAGGCCGTCACCAACCCGGAGAACACGATCTACTCGATCAAACGCTTCATGGGGCGCGGCTTCGACGAAGTGACGGAGGAGAAAAAGCAGGTTCCCTATCAGGTGCAGGCGGCGGCGGGCAACCGCGACGTGCGCATCATGGCCGGGGGCAAAGACTACAGCCCGCCTGAGATTTCCGCGATGATCCTGCAAAAGATGAAGCAGTCGGCGGAAGACGATCTGGGGCAGCCGGTCAGCAAGGCCGTCATCA
>DASQDV010000453.1:0-3748 GCA_035633995.1 Pyrinomonadaceae bacterium
GACGCCGGAGACGAGCGTGGCGTTGCGCCCCTTGGCGGTCAACCAGTATTTGCCTTCCGGGTCGCGCGAGAGCGTCGCGTGGACGCGACTCACTTCCGGGTCGCCCTTGATCGGTAGGTCTACGGCGACGGACTTCGAGCCGCGCCCGATGGTGATCTCCGGTTTCGTGATGGGGACGACCTGCTGCCTGACGCCGCCGCGCCACAACTCGACCGCGAACAGTTCGATGACGCGCGCGCTCACGCGCGTCACTTCGCCTTCGGTCGGTTCGGGATCGGCCTGCAAAGCGGCATCGGGCGTGGTCGTCGCACCGATCTCCGGGGGTCGCGCCGTGACCATCGTGTGGCCGCTCTCGGTCGCGTCCCAGACGGGCTGCACGCGAAACTGGCCTTTCTCCAGAGTCCCGTCCACGCGAAGTTCGACGGCGAAGGATTTGGTGGCGAGTTGCTTCGAGCCGCTCAGTTCGCGTGCGCGTTCGGAGAGCACGTAGAAGAGTCCCTGTTCGAGGCCGCGCCGTTTCTCGCCCTGCCAGTCCTTGTCGTCTTCGCTGCTCAAATAGACGATGTATTCGGGCGGGATGTAAGTCTCCCCGCCGGGCGGCGTGAACATCTCGCGCTGCATCACGATCTCGATCTCGCGCGCGACCTTGACCAGAAACTCTTCCCAGACGCGGCGCGGCTTCGCCTGCTCGTCAACGGAGGCGAGCGGGTCTTCCTCGCCCTCGCCATCAATCCACTTCCTTATGGATTCCAGTATGCTCACGTTTCAATCCACCTCTCGATCAGGTCAACCGATATGCCTGCTCTTAAAAACTCATCTTAATTTTGTGCCGTCGATCCAGCCTTGATCGGCTGACTCTTCGGCGCGTCGAGGGAGACCTCTTTGCAGCACTTCGACCTCGCACCAGTTGCCGCTCACCTGAAGTATGCGCACGCGCGAGCCGCTCTCCACCTCGCCGATACGGTTATAGGTTCTGCCCGGGCCTGTCCGCAAGTTTACATTAGTCGTCGTCGTCATCTCACGCCCCGCTTGCAGGCTGCCGGGGTTGGCGGCGGGCGCGCTCGCCCCCGTCGAGGCGGCGGCGGGCGCGCTCCTCTGGCGGCTGCGCACCTGATATTGAATGCCGAGCAGGAGCAGCGCGAACCCCGCCAGAAGCAGGAGCGCGACGATCCACGGGCGCGCGTGTTCCGTGAACCATGACGTGCGCGGCATGAGCGACGTGCGTTCTTTCGGCTGCAACGGCGCTTCCCGCTGCGGTTGCGGCTGAATCTTCCGCTGATGTTCAACCTGTGCTATTGCCTGCTCGCCCGTTTTCGCCTGTGGGGCTTGCGCCTGTGCCAGCGCGACGGGCACGACGATGCGCGGGCGCACTTTCGCGCCGCCGCTTGCGTGTTGCGGCTGGCTGGCTTCGCGTTCAAACTGCGCGGGCGACGGTTCGGGCGGCAGCGGCGCGAGACGCTGGCTCTGACCCTTGATCTGCGAGAGCGGGCGCGTCTCCTCGCCGTTCGGCTGCGTCAACAGTTGCGTCTTCGGCATCAACGCGTCGCTCAACTCGTTCCAGAACTCGCGCACGCTCTGGTAACGCTTCGCCGGATTCGTCTCCGTCCCACGCCGCAGGACGCGCAGGACGAACGCAGCCCACGGGGCGCCGGCCATCTGCGCGGGCAGTTCCGTGATCGGTCGCTGCGAGAAGCGGCGCGGCGTCTCGCCGGTCAAAAGCATGTAGGCCGTCTTGGCGAGCGAGTACACGTCCGCCGCCGGCGTCAGTTGCGTGACGGGACTCGTGAGCGAACCCGTGCCGAGCACGCCCGCCTGCATGAGCGGGTGATGTTCGGGCGCGGCGTACACGTCCGTGCCAACGCGCGTGATCAAGCCTTCGGTCGCCTCGATCTTGGCGACGCCGAAATCCGCAATCTTGACGACCTGCCGGTCGGCCGTCAACAACAGATTCTGCGGCTTGATGTCGCGGTGAATAACGTCGTGCTCGTGCGCGTGTGCGAGGCCATCGCATATTTGATCGAGGTAGTAGAGCGCGCGGTCGAGCGTCAAAGGGTTGCTGCGGCACAGGGCAGCCATATCGCCGCCGGGCAGGTATTCGAGGACGAGATAGTGAAACGTCTGCCCGGCCATGTCTATCGCCGTGCCGTGACCGAGGCGGTTGATGATGTTGGGGTGGCGCACGCGGTCGAGCGCGACCGCTTCGTTGCGAAAATTTTCGATGAGCGTGTGTTCGAGTTCGAGATCAATCGCGCCCTGCAAGAAGAGATTGAGGGCTTTGATCACGACCATCTGCGGCGACGCGCCCGTAGCCGCCGCGTCGCGCGCGAGATAAACCTCGGCATAGCTGCCGCGCCCCAGACATTCGAGTATGTCGTAGCGCCCGTCGAGCCTGCACTGTTGAAGTTTTAACTCACTCATGCGTTCGCCATCTCTACCGGTTCAGCCGCGTCACACAACTCAGACGAAATTTCAGACGAAATTTACGCCTTAAGGCAAAGGAGTCATCGTCGCAGATGCTTCGGGCAACGCGCCTGCGCCCGGTTCTTCGATGACGCTTGCGAAGGAATCGGATGCAAAGCGCGCGGCGTCCGGGTTGCCCGCGCGCAGCGCGGCTGCCGCGAGCGTCATGCGCGTGTCGAGCCGGATGGGGTTGCGACCGGGCGGGTATTGCCCGTCAATCCGGTCGTTCGCGCGCCGGAGCGCATCGACCGCCTCCGGGTACTTGCCCGAGAGAAAGAGCGCGCGCCCGTAGAGCGCGAGGAAAGTCGCGTCGGTCGAGTCCAGAGGTCTGCCGCCGTTCTCGCCCGCCATGCGTTGCGCCTCAGCGCCGGGCGAAGAGTCAATCGCAGCCTTCTGCCGCGCGTAAGTGTCGTAGATGCTCAGTTCGCTCGAAGGCGTCTGCGTGGGTGTGACGAGGGCTGCTGCGGGCGAATTATTGTTGGGCGTCGCGGCGATGGCAGAGGCGCTCTTGTTTTGCTGGTAACGAATGCCGCCGTAAAAGGCCGCCGCCGCAGCGGTCAGTAGTAACAATAGAACGCCGAACCAACGACTGGCGCGTCCCGTCGGGCTGCGCTGTTCCTCGCGGACACGCGCCGCTGTCGGCTGCGGCTGCGGCGACGCGCCGGAGGTGGCCGCCTCCTGCGTGTCAATGCGCAACTTGCTGTTTGCCGCGCGGGGTGCGGCGTGCGTGTCGGGGAGACTGTTCGAGGCGGCGCTGGCGGGCGGCGTCTGAAACAGCGTCGTTGACGGGACTGTGTCGTGCGCCTGGTTCGAGTTCGCGGAGCGCCCCGCCATCGCTGTCGTGCGTTCGGTGAGGAGCGTGCGTTCGTCTTCGTCCGCTGCTGCCGGTTTCGCGGCGGTGTCGCGCCCCTGTCCGCCGACGCGCACGACGACCGCCGTTAAATTATCCTCCGCGCCGCGCTCGTAGCAGAGTCGTTTCATCTCTTCGCAAGCGGCGTCGAGCGAGCCTCCGCCGCCGCGAAGGATGGAACTGATCTCGTCGTCGGGGAGGTGGCGCGTGATGCCGTCCGAGCAGAGCAGGAAGATCGTGCCGTCTTCAACCTCGATGGTCTTCATGTCAACTTCGACCGACTGTTCGGCGCCGAGTGCGCGGCTGATGACGTTGCGGCTCGGATGATTCGCCGCCTGCTCCGGCGACATGCGGCCTGCGCGCACCTCTTCTTCCACCACCGAATGATCTTCCGTCTCGCGCTGCAACGCGCCGTCGGGCGTGAGGCGATAGAGGCGC
>DASQDV010000454.1:0-3382 GCA_035633995.1 Pyrinomonadaceae bacterium
GCCACGAAGTTCTGCGAACGACTTTCAAGAGCGTTAACGGGCGACCGCTGCAAGTGATTTCGCCTGAGATGAGTTTGACGCTCGCAGAGGTGAATCTGGAAGCGTTGCCGGTAGAGGAGCGCGAGCGCGAGGTGGTGCGGCAGGCGGGCGAGGAGGCGCGGCGTCCGTTCAATTTGTCCGAGGGGCCGATCATGCGTGCCTCCCTGCTGCGTCTCTCCGAACGGGAACACGTCCTGCTCGTCACAATTCATCACATTGCATCCGACGGATGGTCGCTGGGCGTGCTCGTCAGGGAAGTCGTCGCGCTCTACGAAAAATTATCCAGAGGCGAGACGCCGCGCCTTCCCGAACTCCCCGTGCAGTATGCGGACTTCGCGCACTGGCAGCGCGAATGGTTCCGGGGCGAGGTGCTCGAAACTCAACTGGGCTACTGGAAGCAACAACTCGGCGGCGACCTGCCCGTGCTCGAATTGCCGACCGACCGCCCGCGCCCGGCGATGCAAACTTTTCGCGGCGCGTCGAAGTTTGTCACGCTCCCCGCCGAACTTCTCGAAGCACTCAAAGTTTTGAGCCAGCAGGAATCCGTCACGCTCTACATGACGCTGCTCGCCGCCTTCCAGACGCTGCTCCACCGCTACACGGGCGAGACGGACATCATCGTCGGCTCGGTCATCGCCAACCGCAACCGCGTGGAGATCGAAGAGTTGATCGGCTTCTTCGTCAACACGATGGTGCAGCGCACAGACCTCTCCGGCAACCCGACCGTGAGAGAACTCCTGAGCCGCGTGCGCGACGTGTCGCTCGGCGCATACGCGCATCAGGACTTGCCGTTCGAGGGGTTGGTCGAGGAGTTACAGCCGCAGCGCGACATGAGCCATTCGCCGATCTTCCAGGTGGCCTTCGTCCTGCAAAACGCGCCCATGCCCGCGCTCGAAGTCGCGGGGCTGAAACTGAACCTGCTGGACATCGAAAGCGGCACGGCGAAATACGATCTGTCCGTGCTGCTGGAAGAGACGGAACACGGGCTGAAGGGGCTTTTCGAGTACAACATAGACCTCTTCGACGCCGCCACCGTCGAGCGATTCATCGGCCACTACCGGATTCTATTGGAAGCCGTCGCGCGCAACCCGGAAGCGCGGCTCGCGGATTTGCCTCTCCTTGCCGAAACGGAGCGGCGGCAACTGCTCTCCGAATGGAACGACACGCGCGCGCCGTTCCCGCATGATCAAGGTATTCATCAACTCTTCGAGCGACAGGTTGAACGGACGCCCGGCGCGTTTGCCCTCAGGTTCGTCGAGACGGACGGCGCGGTGTCGCAGTTGACCTACCGCGAGTTGAACGAACGCGCCAACCAACTCGCGCATTACCTGCAAAGCCGGATGGGAGTTGCGCCGGAACAGGTCGTCGGCATCTGTCTCGAACGCTCGCCGGAGATGCTTGTGGCCGTGCTCGGCGTGCTCAAAGCGGGCGGCGCGTATCTGCCTTTAGACCCCGCTTACCCGGCGGCGCGGCTTGGCCGGATGCTCTCCGAGACGGGCGCACGCGTCGTGTTAAGCGTGCGGCGTTTGTCGGAGAAAACGCGAGCACACGCCGCAGAAGTCTTGTGTCTCGACGATGATTGGCAGGCAACGGCGCACGAAGAATCGAGAGACG
This sequence comes from Pyrinomonadaceae bacterium, assembly GCA_035633995.1. GTDB lineage: Bacteria > Acidobacteriota > Blastocatellia > Pyrinomonadales > Pyrinomonadaceae > JAIVJZ01. The sequence goes on from DASQDV010000454.1 coordinate 1,654, forward strand.
ATCTGCACGCGTCCACGTCGGCGGATAATCTGGCTTATGTGATCTACACGTCCGGCTCGACGGGGCAGCCGAAGGGCGTGGGCGTCGCGCATCGCGGGCTATGCAATCTGGCGACGGCGCAGGCGCGCGGCTTCGGCGTAGACGCAGAGAGCCGCGTCTTGCAGTTCGCGTCTTTGAGTTTCGATGCTGCGGCCTCGGAGATTTTCATGGCGTTGACGACCGGCGCAACGCTCTGCATGACGACGCGCGAGAATCTCGTCTCCATTGATGCGCTCGCGCGTCTCCTCCGCGACGAGGCCATCACGACCGTGACGCTCACACCGGCTGTCCTCGCCTTGCTCGACCCCGTTGATGTGCCCGCGTTGCAGACCGTCATCACGGCGGGCGAAGCGTGCCCCGCCGGGGTCGCGGCGCGCTGGACAACCGGACGCCGTTTCTTCAACGCCTACGGGCCGACGGAGACGAGCGTTTGCGCGTCGTTCGGGGAATACACGGAAGCCTCCGCGCGACAGTCGCCGCCCATCGGGCGACCGATGGCGAACACGCAAATCTACCTGCTCGACTCGAACCTTCAACCCGTGCCCGTCGGCGTCTCAGGCGAACTCTACATCGGAGGCTATGGGCTGGCTCGCGGCTATTACAACCGGCCTGAGTTGACTGCCGAAAGATTCATCCCCGATCCGTTCGGCGCGAGCGCGGGCGGGCGTCTCTACCGGAGCGGAGACGTGGCGCGCTACCTGCCGGACGGGCAGATAGATTTTCTGGGACGCGCCGACCGGCAATTGAAACTGCGCGGCTTCCGCATCGAGCCGGGAGAGATCGAGTCTGCGCTCGTCCTGCATCCGGCGGTCGGCGAGTGCGTCGTCGTCGCGCGCGAAGATACAGGCGGCGATAAGCGTCTGGTCGCGTATGTCGTCGCTTCGCAGCCGGAAGTCGCGCACGCTGCGACAGCGGTGGCGGGCGCGCAACCCGCAGAGGACGTGGCCGCCGAGCACACCGCCGGGTGGCAGGCGCTCTACGAAGACATTCACGGCGAGGCTGCCGCCGCCGCCGCAAGCGACGGCGCGACCTTCAACATCACCGGCTGGAACAGCAGTTACACGGGGCAGCCCATACCCGCCGAAGAGATGCGCGAGTGGGTTGAACAGACCGTCGAGCGCATCCTGTCTCTGCACCCGCGCCGCGTGTTGGAGATCGGGTGCGGCACGGGTCTTCTCCTCTTCCGCATCGCCCCCTACACGGCGCACTACTGCGCCACCGATTTCTCGCCGGCGGCGCTTCGCTACATCGAGCGACAGTTAGGTGCGCTGACGCAGGAGCTACCGCAAGTTGTGCTCAAAGAGCGTGCGGCGGACGACTTCCGCGAAGTCGAGCCGCAATCGTTCGATGCGGTCGTCGTCAACTCGGTCGTGCAATATTTCCCCGGCGTCGAATACCTGCTCGACGTGCTCAAGGGCGCAACGCGCGCTGTCCGTCCCGGCGGCTTCGTCTTCGTCGGCGACGTGCGCAGCTTCCCGCTCCTGCACGCCTTCCACGCCTCCGTGCAGTTGGAACGCGCCTCGCCTGCGCTCCCGCGCACGCAGTTGCGGCAGCGCGTGCGCGAACATCTCGCACAGGAGGAAGAACTCGCCATCGCGCCGGGCTTCTTCACGTCGCTCAAAACTCAACTGCCCGAACTGAGCCGCGTGCGAATACAACTCAAGCGCGGTCGTCATCACAACGAACTGAC
>DASQDV010000455.1:0-2068 GCA_035633995.1 Pyrinomonadaceae bacterium
CGAGGGCTTGAACCTGCACACGGTCTGCCAGGAGGCGCGCTGCCCGAACATCTTCGAGTGCTGGTCTGACCGCACGGCCACCTTCATGCTCGGCGGCGACATCTGCACGCGCCATTGCGGCTTCTGCGCCGTCGGCAAGGGCAAGCCGGGCGAACTGGATGCGGACGAGCCGCGCCACGTCGCCGAAGCCGTCCGGCATCTCGACCTCGCCTACGCCGTCATCACCTCCGTCAACCGCGACGACTTACCGGACGGCGGCGCAGGCCACTGGGCTGAGACCATTCGCGAAGTGCGCGCCGCAAACCCCGCGTGCAAGATCGAAGTTCTCATCCCCGACTTCAACGGCGACGAGGCGGCGCTCGCCACTGTGCTCGACGCGCGCCCCGACGTGCTCAACCACAACACGGAGACCATCGCGCGGCTCTACCGCCGCGTGCGCCCCGACGCGAAATACACGCAGACCCTGACGCTCCTTGAGCGCGCCGCGCGCCGCCGCGACGAGGAACGACGCGGGATGCTCACCAAGAGCGGCATCATGGTGGGACTGGGCGAGACGTTCGAAGAGGTGGTCGAGTTGATGAAAGATTTGCGCGCCGTGTCGTGCGACATTATGACCATCGGCCAGTACCTGCAACCGCACGCGCGCCGCCTGCCCGTCGAACGCTACGTGACGCCTGCGGAGTTCACGCGCTGGCGCGAGATCGGCATGGAGATGGGCTTTCATCACGTCGAGTCCAGCCCGTTGACGCGTTCTTCGTATCACGCGCGCCAGCAGGTGGAAGGCGCGGGCGCGGAGACTATTGACGACGAGGCTGTCGTCGCAGGCTAAGACCCGGTAACTTCAACTATAAAGGCGCAGGCGCGCAAGGCATCTTGCTTCGCGCGCCTGCGCCTTTTATATAGCGGGTTGCAATAGGACGAGAAGCCTGAAAGCGTCCCTGTCAGAGCGGCCTGCTGCAAGCGTGCGGGTTTTGGTAACGATAGTACACGCACGTTTGCAGCACGCGTCTCAGACCTGAGTTACTCCTGTTCCGTCAAAAACTTTCTTGCCGCCTCAATCGCCGCGCATGGACTGTCGGCCATAAACACGTTCTCTTTTCCCAACGCCTTAAAAAATTTCTCGCTCTCCTGATTCGCGCAAAGAAGTATGACGCGCTTCTTCGCCTTGATGGCGAGAGCGATCTCGGAGGCCGTGCCTGCGCCCATCCCGCAGGCGAAGAGTAATCGGGCGGAGAGCACGTTGATGTTGTTGCGCGCCTGTCCCATGCCCGTCAGGATGGGTATGTCAACGAACTCCGACGCGCCCCTCGCATCTTCCGACGGTAAAATCCCGATGGTCAATCCGCTCGCCGCTTTCGCGCCCCGGCTCGCCGCCTCCATCACGCCCGCGCCGCGCCCGCCCGTTAGCAGCACCCAATTCTCAACCGCGATCAATTGACCCAGTTCAAACGCCGCGCGCACAGCTTCGTCCGACGCGCCCTCGCCCGGCCCCAATACCCCGACGACGATCTTACTCATCCGATCAATCCCTCGACGCAAAAATTAAGGCGGCGCGCTCCGGCCTTCCGAGCCAACACTCGCTAGCCCGCGCGCGTAGTAACTTGTAGAATCCGAGTCGATATTTAACATGAAAGAGCGTCGGTTGTCCGTCGTCAGTAGTCAGTTGCATCTGACAATCACACAAGTTGCTGAAGATTCGACCGGACAACTGACTACTGACCAGGGACAACGGACTAAGGACTTGAACCAGATGAAAGCTGTCATCTTCAGGCAACACGGCGGGGCGGAGGTGTTGGAGTATGTCGAGGACGCGCCTGAGCCGCGCATCAGGGCGAACGAGGTGTTGGTCGAGGTGCGCGCGTGCGCGTTGAATCATCTGGACGTGTGGGCGCGCAAAGGGCTGCCGGGCATCGAGATTCCGCTGCCGCACATTCTGGGGAACGACATCGCGGGCGTCGTGCGCGAGGTGGGCGAGGTGGTTGACTGGGTGCGTGCGGGCGACGAGGTGTTGTTGCAGCCGGGCGTGTCGTGCGGCCATTGCGCGGAGTGTTTGCGGGGCTTCGACAAC
>DASQDV010000456.1:0-3115 GCA_035633995.1 Pyrinomonadaceae bacterium
TCGCCCTGCTTGAGCGCCACGTCGCCGAGGCTCGTGTTGGCCGCCACGCGGAAACGTCGCATCTGCCCGATCTTGCCGATGACCGGAATGCTTCCGGCGGTGGCTTCGACCGTGTTGGTGAAATGCTTTTTCGCGCTCTCCAGATTGTCGTTGAAATAATCCACGCGACCGAGTCCGAGTTCATACGTCGCGTAGAGAATGCTCTGGCGATAAACTTCAAACTGCTGCTGCACGGCGCTGATCGTGCCGACGACGCTCGCGCCCGTCGAAATTGAAGCGCCGTCGCCGCGCGCGATGCTGCGCCCCAAGCCCCCGATGCTGCCGAACAGCCCGCCCGTCTTCTTCACCGCGCCGAGCGTGCTCGTGTCGGGCTTCTTCACCTGCATACGCGAATAAGTCGCGCCCGACTCGGCGATGTTGCCCACGCGGTAATGCGCCTCGCCGATCTTGGCGAGCATCAAATTGGCGTTGAATTCCTCATCGCCGACTCCCGTGACGCGCTTCACGATGGCCGCTTTGCCGCTCGCCTGTTGAAACCCCTCGTGCGCCTTCTGGTAATGCGCGAGCGCGGTGCGGTGCTGTCCCTGCCGCGAATAGAGGTCGCCGAGCGCGTCGTTCGTCGCCGCCTGACCGCGCACCGCGCCCGCGTCCGTAAAACTCTTGAGCGCGCTTTGCAACAGCGGGAGCGCCTGATCGGCCTTGCCCTGCTTCAACAACTTGCGCCCCTGCCGCAGCGCTTCGATGCCCGTCCCGCCCCCCGTCTGCTCGCTCTGCGAAGCTAACTCCGCGCCTGCCGGTGCGGCGGACGACGTGGAGGCGATGACGGCGGAACTGTATGGCGACGCAACGAGCGCGCAACTGATGACGATACTTAAAACTATGATTCGGGGTTTCATTAACTATCTCCGTTTATTTATGAATCAGGTCGATTGACGTGACGAGCATCTTCGAGTCGGAAGTTGCGGTCATGCGTATGATGGAGGGCTGCGGCGCGCCCGCCGCAAGGCCGAGGCCGCGCGTGGTCGCATCGCGCTCGTCGGAAGTTTGCGCGCGCCCCTGATCTTTAACTTTGCTTACGGCCACCTGCTCGCGCTGCTGCGCGCCTTTGAGTTCCGACCACATCGCCGTCGCCGGACGCCAGGGGCAAGTGTGCTGCGCGTCGAAGCAATAGTCGGCGAGCGCCGCGCCCGTCGGCACGCCCGCGAGCGGCTGGCGCGCGAGCACGACGTAGAGGCGTTCGGCAGCGGGCGGGTCTCTAAAGACGAACCAGCGCAGGTCGTCCGTCGCTGCCTGACTCGAAGGGATTTCAAAAGGGACGTGCGCTTTAACGAGATTGCTGCCGCCGCCCAGCCGCGCGTCGGGGAAGATCATCGCAGGCTCGCCGTCGTTCTCCGTGTGGAAGATGTAGAGGTAGCCGTCGGTGTTGGTTTCGAGCGCGAGGCGGATGGCTTCGCCCGTGCGAAACTGCCGCGACGGATCGGTGCGCACGGCCTCGCCGTTGTCGCCCAGCGTAAAGAGCGTGTAGCCCAGACCAATCGGGCGCAGCTTCGGCGCGCCTTCCGTCGAAGCTGCGCCCGCATCCGTGCCGGAAGAGTCTTCGCCCGCGCTCCCCTCTCTCGCGCCGACGCTCACGCCCTTCGACGCGCCTTTCTTCGACTTGCTGCTGCCGGAAGATTTCACGATGCTCTTTTTCGTGTTGCCCGGCGCGTTGCTTGCGACGGCGGGCGCTTCGGATTTTCTGGCGGGCGTGCCCGCCGATAGCGCCACACCGGCCTCGCCGCTCGCGGTCTTGCCCGTAGTCTTCGGGCGCGTCGTGAGAAACGCCCCGCGCGTGACAACGCCTTCGTCCGGCTGCTGCTGCGGCTGCTCCTGCGCGCGGGCGCGAACTTCGGCAGTGGCCGCGACGCAGGTGAGGACGAGCGCGACGAAGAGGAGTTGTGAGAAAAATTTATGACGCATGTTCGGAAATTCTCCTTCTACTGCCAGAGAGAGACGCTTTTGAGATGTATCCAACTACTCTTGTTCCCACGCGACAGAGTGACTTACGAAGGCTCAACGGTGTTCGATACGAATATCAAAGATGACAAGTTCGGACGACGCGCCCTCAGCGGTAGAGACGGAGACCGTCACCGCCTGTGCCGCACTCATCGCTCCTGACTCTTTTACGTCCGCGACAGGCGCAGCGGTTTTCGCGCGCGTGCGCAGGTCTTCCAACTCCTTCAACTCAACCGGCGTCAACTCGTGCCCCGCGCTCGCGGCGAGAAACGCGGGTTCGAGCAGAGGCGTGCGCGAGAAGATGACGACATACTCTTCCGTGCCCGGATTTTTATCGAGTTCGAGCACCTGCCCCTCGCCGTAAGGAAAGACGAAATCCGCGCCCGCCGCCGCCTGGTTCGTCTTCATAATTCCTGCGGGGCGCGCGGTCAGAAAAGTCGTCGGCGCATTGCCCGCGCCGGGGCCGACGAGGTAGAGGAAACCGCGCTCGCGCGGTATGAAATGAAACTTGAACTGCTGCCCCGACCTCAGCGACAAAACTTTCGCGGCCACTCGTTGCCCCGTAAATTGCTCGGCGTCCTCGAAGGCTTCAAGCCAGTAGTCGAGCAATTCTGCGCGGGCGGGCGCGGTCTCGCCACTCGAAATGCCGCCGGATACCACCTCTCTATTTTCACTTCGCGCGCGCAGACGGCTCCAAGCGAACCAACCGCCCGCGCCGACCATGCCGAACAGCAACAGCACGAGCACGCCGCCCGCGATCCACTTCGCAGGCGAACGTTGCGGCTGAGCTTGCGTGTAAACGGGCGCGGGTGCGTGCGGCGTCTGCCGCGTTGTGTGCGACATTGGCTGCGGCGTCTGCGCGGCGGTTTGTTGTTGGACGGCGGCAGTGTTGTTGTTGGCCGCCTGCGGCGCGGTCTTCTGCTGCGCAGTCTCAACTACAGCGCGCGGCGCGTCTGTCGCGATGACGTTCTCGCGTATCAGCGTCTGCGAAGATTCAAAGTCGGGCAGCACGACGGCGGCTGAGGCTGTAGTCGAGTTGTCCCTGTTCGTGTTTGCGGTGGTGTGAAGATCGGGCGCGATGCCGAGCGCGGCGCGAATCTCGGCGGCGAAAACTCCTGCC
>DASQDV010000457.1:0-1716 GCA_035633995.1 Pyrinomonadaceae bacterium
GAGCGCGACGAGCGCGTCCACGCCCCACAGCGCGATGATCAACCCCAGCGTGCCGCCGATCACGGAGAGCAATACGCTCTCGGTCAACAACTGCCTCACCATGCGCCCGCGGCTCGCGCCGAGCGCGGTGCGGATGGAAAACTCGCTCTGACGACCGGCCGCACGCGCCAGCATCAGGTTGGCGACGTTGGCGCACGCGATAAGCAGCACGAACCCGACCGCGCCGAGCAGCACGTAGAGCGCGATCTTGATCTCGCCCGCCAGTTGCTCGCGCACGGGCACGACGTGAACGCCCATGTTGGTGTTGAACTGCGCGTGCTGTTGTTCGAGACGGCTGGCGATGGTGGACATCTCGACTTGCGCCTGTTCGTGCGTGACGCCCGGCTTAAGCCGACCGGCCACGGTGATGAAGCGTCCTCTCCCCTTGGTCGGGCCGTTCAGGACCGCCGCGAAATTGGTCGGCGTCCAGATCTCCGCAGCCTTGCCGGTGCGCGAGCCTTCTTTCATAAACCACTTGAAGCCCTGCGGCATCACGCCGAGAACGGTCACGTTCTGCCCGTTGAGACTGATTTTTTTGCCGACGATGTCGGCCGCGCCGCCGAAGCGTCGCTGCCAGAGGCCGTGGCTGATGACGACCACGTCGTCGCGCCCCGGCTCGGCCTCTTCCTTCGTATAGACCTGACCGAGCGCGGGCTGCGTGCCGAGCATCGTCAGGAGATTGCCGCTCGTCACCTGCGCCGGAATCTCTTCCGGGTTGCCATCGCCCGTCAGGTTGAAGTTCGCATCGTAGAAGGCGGCCATCTCCTGAAAACTGTTCGCCTGCTGTTGCCAGTCTAAAAAGTTAGCCAGCGAAGCGACGTTGTTTCGCCCGCCACGCGCGCGGTTTTGCTCCCACACGATCATCACCTGATCGGCTTCGCGGTAGGGCAGGTCGCGCAGCAGCACCGCGTTGACGACGGAGAAGATCGCCGTGTTCGCGCCGATGCCGAGCGCGAGCGCGGCAAGCGCGACGACCGTGAAGCCCGGACTTTTAACCAGAGTTCGGAAGCCGTAGCGCACGTCCTGCCAGAGGTTTCGCATCACGCCACCTCCACGTGCGACCCGGCTTGCGCGGCTTCCTCATCCGCATCTTTGAAACTGACCATCTCTTCTTTCACCACGCGGCCGTCGAAGAGATGTATGGCGCGGTCGGCGAAAGTCGCGTAGCGCGGATCGTGCGTGACCATGCAGATCGTCGCGCCGCCGCGATGAAGTTCGCGCAGCAGGTCCATCACGGCCTCGCCGTTTTTGGAATCGAGGTTGCCCGTCGGCTCGTCCGCGAGCAGGATCAAGGGCTGACCCGCGACGGCGCGCGCGACGGCCACGCGCTGCTGCTGACCGCCGGAGAGTTGGCTCGGCAAGTGTTTCGCGCGGTGCGCCATGCCGACCTTCTCCAAGGCATCCGTCACGCGCGCCTTGCGATCCGCGCTCGACATGCCGCGATAGGTGAGCGGCAGTTCGACGTTTTCATAGACGCTCAAATCGCCGATCAAGTTGAAACTCTGAAAGATGAAACCGACTTCGCGATTACGGATGTGCGCGCGTTCGCCGAGCGAGAGATCGGAGACGAGTTTGCCGTTCAGCCAATACTTGCCTTCGGTCGGGGAATCGAGGAGGCCGAGGATGGAGAGCAAAGTTGATTTGCCGCAGCCGGAAGGGCCTGTGATGGAGACGTAT
>DASQDV010000458.1:0-5283 GCA_035633995.1 Pyrinomonadaceae bacterium
GCACGCGGAAACTGCCGCGATCAAACTCGATGTCGGAGCGTTCGTACTGCAACTCGACCAGTTTTTGCACGAGCGCGTCGCGCGTCATCTGCATGCCCGGCTCGACGAAGAGGAGCATGTTGTAGTAAGCGTCGGGGTCGCCGAGTCCGTAGATGCAGGAGACGGAGGCGACGACGATAACGTCCCGGCGCTCGAAGAGAGCGCGCGTGGCGGAGAGGCGGAGGCGATCAATTTCCTCGTTGATGGTCGCCTCTTTTTCGATGTACATGTCGGCGGCGGGCACATATGCCTCCGGCTGGTAGTAATCGTAATAGGAGACGAAATACTCGACGGCGTTTTCGGGGAAGAAGTTTTTGAACTCCTGATAGAGTTGCGCGGCGAGCGTCTTGTTATGGGCGATGACGAGCGTGGGACGTTGCGTGCGCTGGATGACGGAGGCGACAGAGAAGGTCTTGCCGCTGCCCGTGATGCCGAGCAAGACCTGATGTTTCTGGCCGTCGTCAAGCCCGCGCACGAGTGCTTCGATGGCCTGCGGCTGGTCGCCCTGCGGGGTGAAATCTGAACGAAGCTGGAAAGGCATACGCGTAGGATAACCCGACGCGGGCGGAGAAGAAAAACGATGAAGGAGGAACGCGGAAGGATGAAGTAAAAGCAGGAGTCAGAAAACAGGATACAGAAGTCAGAAGAAACCCTGCACGGGTCTTCATGCTGATTCCTGTATTCTGTGTTCTGTCTTCTCCTTCATCGTCGCGCGTTCCTCCTTCATCGTTTTCCCTCTATGTCGCTTGCTTCGTGAGAGCCTGCAAGTCGGCTTGCGCGCCGTTGAAACGGTTGTGATCTGCGTTGCCGTTGACGCCGGGAATGGGGAGGCTTTGCGAGTATTGCCAGAACGTCCACGTTGTCCACCCGTGCGGGAGCGGCTGCGGTGTGGGCGCGTTAGTGTAGTGCGCGAGCCAGAGCGGGAACTTGCCGAACCCGTCGTTCATGTACTCGTTCCAGAAGTAGGCGGCGGTGTAGATCAACGGAGTCGTGCCGGTCGCCTGCGCAACGGTGTCGATCCAGTTGCCGACGCCCGCGATGAGACGACCGCCCGTGACGCCGTCGTTCAACTCGATGTCTATGACGGGCGGCAGATCGCCCGGCTCGATCTCGACGGCTTGCAGAAAGTGTTTGGCCTGCTCGACGCCGTCCTGCTCCGGGCGAAAGAAATGGTACGCGCCGCGCACGAGTCCCGCCTCTTTCATGCCGTTCCAGTTGGCGTTGAAGGTCGGGTCAACGATGGACGCGCCCTCGGTCGCCTTGGCGAAGGCGAAGGCTGAGCCTGCGCCGCGCACGTCTGACCAGTTGACCGTGCCCTGATAGTGCGAAACGTCTATGCCGGTCAGGTACGTCGGCTGCGCCGGTGCTCCGTTAGTCATAAACTCGTTAATCTCCTTCCGGGTGCTGCGCGCGGCGCATCAGGTGTGAAAGCGTGTTTGCGCCAATCGCTCTCTCGCGCAAAAGTTAAATCGGGCGGTCGGCGTTAAGTGGAACGCACACGCCGCCCGATGAATGTCCGTCGAACGCCTGCCGGCGGCGACGCGGTTCAGGTGGCCGGTGTTGCGTTCTGCGGTTGACTGCTGATCTGGTAGATGGCCTCCATGACGGCGGAACGCACTTCGGTCGGGAGCGAACCGCGCACGGCGAGACGACGGAAGGCCGGAAGTATTTCGTGCTGGCCGGAGAGCGCGAGCAGCTTGACGACGGCGAGGCGCACTTCGTTGTCCGCGTGGCTCTCGATGGCGCGTATGAGCGGCGCGACTTCGCCCGCCTTCGCCATCAGGAACAGGAGCGAGAAGGCGTCGTAGGTCTTGTCGCGGCTCTCGCCCGTGAGATTGCCGATGGCTTCGTCGGCCAGGCCGGAACTGGCGAGCGCCGCGCCGATCTGGCGGCGGCGTTCGAGGGGCGATTCGCGCAGGGCGCGCGTGAAAGAGTCTGCGCGGTCTTCGTGAATGTCGTAGAGCGCGCGGGCGGCGGCGTTGCGCACCTCTTCGGCGGGGTCGTCGAAGGCGGTGCAGATTTCGTTAAAGGCTTCGTTTGTGTTCAGGCGCGCGAGCGCGAGTACGCTGGCGGCGCGTTCGCCCGGCTCGTCGCTCGTGAGCCGCAACTGGATGCCCTTCGGGATGATCGAAAAATCTTCTTCGTCCGAACCGTCAACCACGCTCAAGCCCTTGTCGGCCTTCACCACTTCCGTGCCGCGCAGCGCATCGTCCTCGACGGGTGCGCTGTGCTTGAAGTTGAGCGGCTGCGTCGTGGCGTCTTCGGCGAGCGGCGCTATAGGCTTGGCGGGCGTCGGCGGTGCAACCGGCGCGGGTTCTATGGCGTTGGTTTCAAACGCTTCGACCTCCAGCGAATCGAGCAGCGAGGCGGAATCATCCTGACGGCTCGCGGCGGGCGTCTCTGTCGCGTCCACCCGCGCCCATCCGGTCGCTCCCTCCGCGTAGAAGTCGCCGAGCGGTTCGGCGGGCGGCGTGCGCGAAGCGGCGTCGTCAATTGTCTCAATTGTGAGGTCGTGCTGGTCTGCGTCGAGATCGATCCACTCGTCGTCGCCCGCACCGGCCTGCTTGCCGGAACCGAGCGCGAAGTCGGAGCGATAGACGGGCGGCGCTCCGGCGGTGTCTTGTGCTTCGGTGCTTTCCGGCGTGACCTCCTCTTTCTCGCGCGCCCTGATGAGGCTCGCTTCCTTCGCGGCGAGCGTCGAAGCGAGATCAAGTTCGACCGGAGCCGACGTTTCGACTTCGGCTTCCACTTCCTCTGCGGACGCGGCGTGCGGCGCGGCTAACTCTAAACCCTTCGTCTCGACGGTTACGTCTTCCGCTTCGTCAGCTACGGCCTCCGGCGTTGCGGCGAGCGGCGACGCTTCAAGCGCGACGGGAATTTCCTGCGGCGTCGTTTCCACCGTCGCGGCCAGAACGGGCGACTCTTCAGCCGTCGCCTCAGATTCTACGGCATCTACAGTTGCAGGCTCTGCGACAGTCACGGTCGTGATTGCCGGTTCGATCTCTTTCGCCTCAATCTCTCGCGTCTCGTCTTCTTTTGCTTCGAGCGCCGTCTCTTCCGTCGCGGCGTGCGCAACTGACGCGTCGCTCGCCGTCACGAGGGTGGGCGCATCGTCGGCAACCACAAGGGGCGTTGCGGCTGACGCGGTTTCTTCTTCCTCCGCGAGTTTGCTGGCTTCGATGGCGCGTTGGATGAGCGTGCGCGGCACTTGCCTCGACATCTCGCGCCAGCGCAGGGCTTCGAGCGCGCCGACGGCCGCAGGGTCGCGCAGGTCTGCCAGCGCTTCGACCGCCGTGCGGCGCACGTCGGGCGCGGGGTCTTCGAGTGCGGCGGTGAGATGCGGCGTCGCGCTGCGTTCGCCGAAAAGGCCGAGCGTGTGCGCGGCGGCGGCGCGTTCGCCGGGTGCTTCGGCGGACTGTAGCGAGCGCGCGGCTTCGTCGAAATAGCCGTGCTTGAGGAAAGCCGCGCGGGCGTGCGCCTTGCGCTCGGCGTTGCGCCCGGCGATGGCCGACATCAACTCTGCGGAGACGAGTTGGCGCGTGCCAGCGTCCGCTGCGTTGACGACTGTTTCGTCGTAGCTCTCGCCCGCGAGTAACTTTTTAATCTCAGCCTCGACGTGTTCGTAATCGAAAGCAGGCGACGGCTCGGCGGCTTTCGTCTCCGTCGTTTTCGCCTCGATGGCTTTCGTCTCGGCAGCCTTGCTCTCTTCGCCTGCGGACGCGCCGCCGATTATTGCTGCCGCGCCTGCCCCGGCGACGAGCGCGCCCGCCGCGAGTGCGCCACCCGCGCCCGCGTCTTTCGTCGTCGCTCCCTCGCTCGACGCACCAGTCCCGGCGGCGGCGGTGGTGGTCGTCGTGCCGCCCGCCTTCAGTTCGTTTTCAGCCGCGACGCGTTTCGCCTTCTCGGCCTTCTTCTTCTTTTTCTTCGACTGTTTGCCGGAACTCACGAGGTTGGCTGCGGTCGCGGCTGACGATGCCGCTGCGGCAGCGTTCGCTCCGGCGGTCGTTCCGGCGGTCGTCGCGGTAGTTGAAGCGTTGGAAGCGGAGGATGGTTTCAGTTCGGCGGTCTTCGTCTCCTTGACTGCGGTGGTGGTGACGGGCTTCGTGCCGGAGGGCGCGGCGGGCGGCAGCGGCCTGCTCTGGTCACGGTCGCCGCCCCTGAAACGCGAGACGACGAAGAGGCCGATGCCGACCGCGAGCAGCGCGGCGAGCAGCCAGGGCCAGTTGCGCGTGACGACCGCGCCGACCGAAGTGGGAGATGATACGGACGGAGCGCCGGTCGTAATGGAGACGGGCGCGGCGGCGGTCGGCTGCGCCTGCGCTAGTTGCTCCGCGCCGGGCGTGGTGCCGGTGGGCGCGGGCGTGGGCGTCGGGACGATGCCCGCAGGGGTGGTCGTGACGCCCGGCGTCGGGATGGCGAGGGGCGTCGCGGTGGTGTTGGCTGTGATGCTGTTGGCGTTTGCGTCCGGCGTGCGGCGCGCGTCGGGCGTCGGCTGCGCGTTGGTGTTCGCCTGCGGGCGGGTGATTCCGGCTTCTTCGGCCAGCGTCCGTTTCGGCGTCGGCGTGGGCGTCGGCGTCTGGCGCGTGTTGGCCGTCGTCTGACCGCCGGAGCGCGGCGCGCTGAACTGCACGTCGAGGCGGTTGAAGCGCTGGTTGACGCGCGCGGTCGCGCCGGGTTGGAGTTTGAACGTGTAGACTAAATCTTTGCCGCGCTTCTCGACCTGCGCGCCCTCGAAACCCTTGCCACGCGCGCCGCCGCCGCCCGCGCCTTCCGCCTGCGGCACGACGACGATGAAACGGTCGCCGCTGCGATAGGCCGAATAGTCGTTCAACTCGCCGTCCGACGTGATCGTGACGCGCGAACCATCCGAAGTCTCGCTGGTGCGCAAGGGCGTCAGGCGTTTGGTGCGCGGCTTCTGTGCGGCGCTGGTGTTGGCGGACGGTTGCTGTGCGCTCGTCGTGCGCTGCGAATCGAGGGCGGCGAGGCAGAGGCCGCCGCAGACGAGGGCGAGCAAGAGCCAGCGCCGGAGGCTGTAAGTTGAAACCGGTAGTTTGTTTTGAAGCATTGCTTATGGCACTCAGGGCAAGTCGAGCGAGTCAAGGGCTGCGCGTAACGCGGCATTATGCTATAGGCGGCGCGCTCTTGTCATCATCAATTCGCTTCCACGACCGTCTGAGCCGTGCCCTGCATCTCGCCGCGATAGATGGCTTCGAGGATGGCCGTGCGCAACTTGTCCGGCGCGTT
>DASQDV010000459.1:0-6898 GCA_035633995.1 Pyrinomonadaceae bacterium
CGCGCCTCCTGGGCGGCGAGATTCGCGTCGCCAGCCTCCCCGGCGAGGGCAGCACGTTTACGCTCTACCTGCCGCTCACCTATGCGCCCGCCGCGCCCTCGTCCGGCAACGGCTCGGGCTACGCCTTAGACACGAGCGGCGGCACGCGCCCCTCCGTCCCGGCTGCGGCGACGCAGACCTCGACCGCTGCGGCGTGGACGACAAGCTCTTTCTACGACGTGGACGCCGCGCTCGTCGCCACGAGCGAAATAGCCGACGACCGCAACCAAATCTTCGACGGCGAGCGCGTCGTGCTCATCGTCGAAGACGATCTGAACTTTGCGCGCATCCTGCTCGATCTGGCGCGCGAAAAGAACTTCAAGGGACTCGTCGCCACGCGCGGCGACGCGGCGCTCGCGCTCGCGCGCAAGTACAAGCCCGACGCCATCACGCTCGACATCAAGCTGCCCGACCGCGACGGCTGGACGGTCTTAGACCGCCTCAAGCACGATCCGAACACGAGCCACATCCCCGTCCACATCATTTCGGGCGAGGAGCAACGCCAGCGCGCGCTGCATCTCGGCGCGATCACGCACCTGCAAAAACCGGTCAGCCGCGAAGATTTGGGGTCGGCCTTCGACCAGATCGCGGCCTTCGCAGACCGGCGTGTGCGCCGTCTCCTCGTCGTGGAAGACGACGAGGTGCAGCGCATGAGCATCGTCGAACTCATCGGCAACGGCGACGTGACGACCACCGCCGTCGCCACCGGGCAGGAGGCGCTCGACGCCCTGCAAACCGAGCCGTTCGATTGCATGGTGGTCGATCTGAAACTGCCGGACATGACGGGCTTCGAGTTGATCGAGAAGATTCAGAAGGATTTGGGTCGCGCGGACTTGCCCATCATCGTCTACACGGGCAAGGAGTTGACGGCGAAAGAGGAGACACAACTGCGGAAGGTCGCCGACGCGATCATCGTCAAGGAGGTGAGTTCGCCGGAACGCCTGCTCGCGGAGACGGCGCTCTTCCTGCACCGCGTCGAGGCCAACTTGCCGGAGCCGAAGCGCCGCATGCTCGAACAGTTACACCGGCGCGATCCCGTCCTGGCGGGTCGCAAGGTCTTGATCGTTGACGACGACGTGCGCAACATCTTCGCGCTGACGAGCGCGCTCGAAAGTCATAACATGGAGGTCGTCCACGCCGAGAACGGGCAGGAGGGCATCGACACGTTGCAGGCGACCGAGGGCGTCGAAGCCGTCCTGATGGACATCATGATGCCGGGCATGGACGGCTACGAGGCCATCCGCGCCATACGCCAGATCGAGCGGTTCAAGAACCTGCCGATCATCGCTTTGACGGCGAAGGCGATGAAGGCCGACCGCGACCGCTGCATCGAAGCCGGGGCGTCGGATTACATCTCGAAGCCTCTGGACATCGATCAACTGCTGTCGCTTCTGCGTGTGTGGCTCTACCATCAGGAGGAAGCGCAAGGCTCATGAGCGCAGCGTTGCAGGCAGACCAGACTCAACTCGAAGACATCGAGATCGCGTTGCTGCTGGAAGGCTTGTATCGCGTCTATGGCTTCGACTTCCGCGATTACTCGCCCGCCTCGATCAAGCGGCGGATACTTGAGCGCATGCGCGCCGAGCGAATCGCGACCGTCTCGGCCTATCAGGATTGCGTGCTGCACGATGCGGCGTGCATGGAGCGGCTGCTGGTCGGTCTCTCCGTGCACGTCACCTCGATGTTCCGCGATCCGAGTTTCTACGCGACCTTCCGCACGAAGGTCGTGCCCATTCTTCGCACTTACCCGACCGTCAGAATCTGGCACGCGGGCTGTTCGACGGGCGAGGAAGTTTATTCGATGGCGATTCTCTTGCAGGAGGAGGGCTTGTATCGCAAGTGCGTCATTTACGCGACGGACATCAGCCGCGAAGTCCTGCGCAAGGCGCGCGAGGGCATCTTCCCGCTCGCCGCGATGCAGGAGTACACGAGCAACTACATGAAGGCGGGCGGCAAACACGAGTTCTCCGACTATTACACGGCGCATTACGACAACGTGATCTTCCACCCCGCGCTCAAAACTAACGTCGTCTTCTCGGAGCACAACCTCGTGACGGACGGCTCGTTCAACGAATTTCACGTCATCCTGTGCCGCAACGTGATGATCTATTTCAACAAGGCGTTGCAGGAGCGCGTGCACAACTTGATCTACGAGAGCCTTTCGATGTTCGGCGTCTTCGGGCTGGGCAACAAGGAGTCTCTGAAGTTTACGCCGCGCGCAGACTTTTACGAGAAGCTGGACAGCCGCGATAAACTGTACCGGAAGGTGAGATAAGATTGGCGTTTGAGATCGTCGTCGTCGGGACTTCTTACGGCGGGCTGTCGGCGCTGCAAACGCTGCTGCCCGCGCTCGCGCCCGATTTCCCGCTGCCCGTCGTCATCGTGCAGCATCGCGGCAAGGACACCGATAACCTCTGCGAGTTTTTGCGGCGGCACTCGGCGCTGCCGCTCACCGAGCCGAACGACAAGGAGGCAATTGCGCCGGGGCGCGTCTATCTCGCGCCGCGCGACTATCATTTGTTGATCGAACGAGACGGCTTTGCGCTCTCGACGGAAGCGCCCGTCGGCTACGCGCGCCCGTCCGTCAACGTGCTGTTCGAGTCGGCGGCGGATATTTACCGGCGGCACGTCGTCGGCGTTATCCTGACGGGCGCGAACGCGGACGGCGCGCGCGGGCTGGCGAAGATCAAAGCCTACGGCGGGCTGGCGGTTGTGGAAGACCCTGCGGGCGCAAAGTCGAGCGGGATGCCGCAGGCGGCGATTGCCGCAAGCGCCGTCGATGCGATCCTGCCGCTTCCCGCAATCGCGCCGTATTTGAATCAAATCTGTCAACACGAGCCGGGATCGTCCTATGCAAGCTGAGACGCAAAAAATCAATATCCTGATGGTGGACGACAGCCCGACGAATCTGCTCGCGCTCGAAGCCATCCTCCAAGCCCCGGATCGTAATCTCGTGCGCGCCGCTTCGGGCGATGAGGCGCTGCGCTACCTGCTCGACACGGACGTGGCCGTCATCCTGCTTGATGTGTACATGCCCGGCATTGACGGCTTAGAGACCGCCGCGCTCATACGCGGGCGCGAGAAGTCGCGCGACATCCCGATCATCTTCCTCACCGCAGACTCGACCGGCAACCGCCACATCGCGCGCGGCTATTCGCTCGGCGCGGTTGATTACATTCTCAAACCCGTTGACCCCGACATCCTGCGCTCGAAGGTCGCCGTCTTCGTCGAGTTGTTCAAGAAGACGGAGGAGATCAAGCGGCAGGCCGAACTGCTGCACGAGAAGAACATCGAACTGGAGAACGCCAACCTCCAACGGCTCGGCAAGTTGATCGAACTCGGTCAGGAACTCGCCGCCGAACGCAACCCCGAACAGGTCCTGGAAAAGTTTTGCAGCGCGTCGCGCGACATCGTGGGCGCGGAGCACGCGGGCGTCGGCGTGCTGGCGGAGAACGGGCGGACGCTTCGCTATTACTGCCACTGCGAACTGTGCGAATCGGGCGACGACGAGAACGCGTCGCCGCAGGCGGGCGAGAGCCTGCTCGGCCAGTTGCTCGCGGAGCGAAGCCCGCTGCGCCTGAGCGAAGCGGCGGGCACGCTCGAAGCCGAGCACCTCGCCTCGCCCCGCGTCTCGATGCAATCATTCTTAGGCGCGCCCATCCTTTCGCCCTCCAGAGCCTACGGCTGGCTCTACCTGACCAACAAAATCGACGCCGAAGAGTTCAGCGAGGCCGACGAGCGTTTGGCCGTGACGCTCGCCACGCAGGTCGCCGCTTCTTACGAAAACGCGCGGCTCTACACCGAAGCGCAGCGCCACGCCGCAGAATTGCAGCAGGAGGTGGCCGAGCGTAAACAGGCCGAAGAGGAACGTGCGCGTCTCCTCGTCCGCGAGCAGGCCGCCCGCGCCGAGGCCGAACGCGCCAATCGCACGAAGGACGAATTTCTCGCCACCCTCTCGCACGAACTGCGGACGCCCTTAACGGCCATCCTCGGCTGGACGCACCTCATACGCGGCGGCGCGCTCGACGAACAGATGTTCGCCCGCGCGCTCGAAACCATCGAACGCAACGCGCGCTCGCAGTCGCAGTTGATTGACGATCTGCTCGACGTGTCGCGCATCATCACGGGCAAACTCTCGCTCGACTTCCGCCCCGTCGAACTCTCCTCGATCATCGAAGCGACCGTTGACACCGTGCGCCCGATGGCGGAGGCCAAATCAATCCGCGTCCGGCCGCAGCTTAAAACATCACACTGCGTGGTGTCGGGCGATCCGGCGCGCTTGCAGCAGGTGGTCTGGAACCTCTTTTCAAACGCCGTCAAGTTTACGCCCGAAGGCGGGCATGTCGAGGTCGGTTTGATGTGCGACGAAAGGCACGTCGAGTTGGAGGTGACGGACACGGGGCAGGGCATCTCGCCGGACTTTCTGCCCTACATCTTCGACCGCTTCCGCCAGGCCGACGGCACGACGACGCGCAAGCACGGCGGACTCGGACTCGGGCTCGCCATCGTCCGCCACCTCGTCGAACTGCACGGCGGCACGATCCGAGCCGCAAGCGACGGCGACGGGCGCGGTTCAACTTTCACGCTCTCGCTGCCGCTCGCCTCCAAGGCCGACTCCGTAGGTAACGGCGCGCCGGAGACGGAGGCGAAAGCGGGCACGGAAGCGGCGGCATCGTCGAACCGGCTCGCACGTTCAAGCGTGCTCGAAGGCTTGCGCGTGCTCGTCGTGGACGACGAACCGGATACGCGCGAGTTGGTGCAGGAAGTACTGGTGCGGCAGGGCGCTGAGGTGCAGGTGAGCGCGTCGGCGGCGGAAGCCCTGCGGACGCTCGCGGCGTGGAATCCCGATCTGCTCGTCTCGGACATCGGCATGCCGACGGAAGACGGCTACGAGTTGATCAAGCGCGTGCGCAAACTCGATGCGGAGCATCACGGGCGGATTCCGGCGGTGGCTCTGACCGCCTACGCCGGGGCGGAGAATGGCAAGCGTGCGCTTGACGCGGGCTTTCAGACGCACCTCGCAAAGCCGGTTGACCCGAAAGAGCTCGTCGAGACTGTGGCGCGCGCCGCCGGGCGCGAGACGGCGATAGACGCTTAAGTGTTTCTAGCGCGGATGCGCGTGCGTGGCAGTGTAAGGGAGACTGGCGTTTCAACCCGCGTGCAGGAGCGTCCGTCTGTCCCTGCCGAAGCGGACATCAATTTTGCCCGCGCGCGCTTCGACCACGCTGCCCTGCCCGAATGTCGGGTGCGTGATGTTATCGCCCGCCGCGTAAATTTCTCGCGGCGAATACGCGCGCGGAGGCCGGTCGGAGATCGTGCTGGCTTTGGCTTCGGCGGAACGCACCCCGACTTTGCGAGGCTTCGCCGGTGCGGTGCTGGCTTCGGGGTCGCGGTAGCGGTGTGTGGATTGGCAATAGTTGCAGGTGATGCGCTCGATACGCCCCTCGGAGTGTAGTGCGACGACCTGATGCACGCGCTCTTCCTTACAGCGTCCGCAGTAGGCGCGCACGTCGTCGCCGAGACGAATCCTTTTTAACATCGTGTGTTTATTAGTTCCTTAAGCAACGGGGAGCCATAACTGTAGCGGCACTCGACCATCACCCGCCCTCGCTCGCGCCCCCTGTTTTGATTTCAACATCCCTAAACACTATGACGCAGCCAGCGCGATAGAGCAAACCAGCCGGATAGAATTGCGCATTAGAAAACTAAAGCGACTGCTTCGTTAGCCGCTTTTGCTTTCAATCCGAAATCCGCACTCCGCAATAATAAAGGAGAGACCCGGCGGCGCTCTCCCCTTCGCCGCCGGGTCTCTCAATTGGATCGTCGCACACTAGCATGTGTTGACGACTCGACATTCCCTATAACAAGGCTCGTGCCACAGCGGGACGCTTTCCGCACGCACGCGAAACTTTCATAAATGCTGCGGTTTTCGCGCGCCATGTGCGAGACGGTCGCGCGCGCAGTCGCGCCCGTGCGGGCGCGACTCACGAAATGGGTTGCCGCGTAAACGAAAAGGTGAACGCGCCGCCGGTTCGCGCGAGACACGTGAAGCGGCGGCGCGTCCTTGTAGTTTCCTCTGGCTCATAATAATCTGTGCGGACAATCCTTAATACTTTCAACACGAAGAGGAGATCGTATGTCAGAACAGATCAATTCAGGACAGGTCGAGGAGCGGTCGCAGGAGCAGCAATCGGGTCTTTTGTTATCGGTTGAGCCGCTACAGCAGCAGCAGGGCGGCGCGAAGTTGAGCGCGGGCGACGACAACGCCGACACGGGCGGTTCGGGCGTGAAAGACACGGGCGACGACGCGGGCGGCACAGACTCCGCCGACGCCGACGGCTCGGACACCGCAGGCGCGGACACGGATTTGACCGACTCGCTCGGCGCGGACACGGACGGCTCGGACGGCGCTTCTGATACGGACGGCTCGGACGGTTCAGGCTCGGACGGCGCGGATCACTCCGACGACGCTTCGATCACGATTGACAGCAAAGATTCGTAAGCGCTTGTTGGCCGCTTTATGAAGGATGAGGTCGTCCAGAACAGCTTAAGCCGACTGTTGGAGCCACACACAGCGGAGGAGTTCCTCGCCTCCTCCTGGGGCAAGACGTACAAGCACATCGGTGGGCGGCGCGGGAGATTCGCGCACCTGCTGCCCTGGGAACGTCTCAACGACATTCTCCGGCAGCATCGTCTCGACTTTCCGCGCCTGCGCCTCATGCGCGACGGCAAGAGCCTCCCCGTCAATTCATACCTGCGCCACACGTCGGGCGCGCGAACCAGACAACCGATCCCGCGCCTTCAACCCGTCAAGTTCAACAGCCAACTGCGCGCGGGCGCGACGCTCGTGCTCGACGCC
>DASQDV010000460.1:0-3230 GCA_035633995.1 Pyrinomonadaceae bacterium
GATCTCGCGCACGCCCGCCGGGCACAGGATGTTCAAATAAAAACTGAGATAGAGAAAGAGGATGATGACGACGGGCGTGCCGATCATCGCCCACTTGAAGAAGGGAAACTCGACGCCGACGAGTTGGCGTATGAAGCCGAGGCCGATGACGTTGGGCGGCGTGCCGATGGGCGTGGCGAGTCCGCCGATGGAGGCTGCAAATGCCGTCATCAGCATCAACCCCGTCGCGTAGCGGCGATTGATCTTGCTGCCGCCCTCCTGCTCGTTATCGAAGAGGAAGGCGAGTATGGCCATGCCGATGGCGAACATCATGGCGGTCGTTGCCGTGTTGGAAATCCAAGCGGAGATGAAGGCCGTCACCGCGCCGAAGGCGACGAGTATTCGTCCCGGTCTTGCCCCGACCCACTTGATCGAGAGCACGCCGAAGGCGAGGCGTCGATCCAGACGGTGCAGAAAGATCGCGCGCGCGATGATGAACGAGCCGATGAAGAGGAACATCAACGGGTCTGCGAACGGCGCGAACACGTCGCGCGCAGGGGCGACGCGCAAGACGACGCACGCCGCCGCGCCCGCCAGCGCCGTCGCGGGCAGCGGCAGCGCCTCCGTCACCCACAGGACGACGACCGCCGCCATCACCGCCGCAAGCCGATGCGCCTCCGGCTTCAGAGCGGGCAGCGGCAGGAGCAGCAGCAGGATGAAGACGGAGGGCGCGAGCACTAACCCGGCGATGCGCCGCACGCGCTCGAAACGCGCCTCGCCTTCCGTGATCTCTTCGACGACGTTGAGAGTTCTGTTCATAGTCAACCTGTGAGTTTCGAGCCTCGAAGCGGAGAAAGTTTCAAACTTCGTGCGCGCCCGGCCTCGCCTTGAGTTACGCCGCGCGTGCGGCGAGCCTGCGCGGAATTATAATTTCAATCTATTCTACGGCGTGCTACCCTATCACGCGCTCAAAACATTTTAAGCAACTTTCTTATCCCCGCCGCGAGCAATGCGGCTCGTAAAATTTCACCTGACAAGCAGGAGCACTCGTGGACAAACGTAAGACGACGGGCGACCCGCGCGGGAAGACCCCCGTCGCGCCCGAAAGATTGGCGACCGGCAACACAGGACTCGACAGCATTCTGGAAGGCGGCTTTCCGGTCAACCGCCTCTATCTGGTGGAGGGCGATCCGGGCACGGGGAAGACCACGCTCGCGCTCAATTTTCTGCTCGAAGGCGCGGCGCGCGGCGAACCTGTGCTCTACGTCACGCTCTCGGAAACCAAAGAAGAGATTGCGGACGTGGCCGCCTCGCACGGCTGGTCGCTCGAAGGCATCAACATCTACGAACTCATCCCGCCGGAAGAGAGCCTCAAGGCCGAGACGCAATACACGATCTTTCACCCTTCGGAAGTCGAGTTCGGCGAGGCGACGACCGCCGTGCTCGACGAGGTGGAGCGCATCGAGCCGCGCCGCGTCGTCTTCGATTCGCTCTCCGAGATGCGCCTGCTGGCGCGCGACCCGCTGCGTTACCGGCGGCAGATTCTCGCGCTCAAACAATATTTCGCGGGGCGGCAGTGCACCGTGATGCTTCTAGACGACCGCACCGCGACGGGCAGCGATTTGCAGGTGCAATCAATCGCGCACGGCGTCGTCGCACTCGAACACCTCGCGCTCGATTACGGCGCGGAGCGGCGTCGCCTGCGCGTCGTCAAACTGCGCGGCAGCAAGTATCGCGGCGGCTACCACGATTTCAGGATCGAGACGGGCGGCGTGGTCGTCTACCCGCGCCTCGTCGCGGCCGAACACCGCCTGGTATTTCCGCCGGGGAAGATCATGAGCGGCGTCGTGGAGTTGGACGCGCTGCTCGGCGGCGGACTCGACCGGGGCACGAGCACGCTCGTCCTCGGCCCGGCGGGTTCGGGCAAATCTTCGATTGCGGCGCAGTTTGCCGCCGCCGCCGCCGAGCGCGGCGAGCACGCCGCCTCATTCATCTTCGACGAAGGCGCAAACGCCTACCTGGCGCGCGCCGCCGGACTCGGACGCGAAATGAGGCCGCAGGTGGAATCCGGGCGCATGACGCTTCAACAGATCGATCCTGCGGAGTTGTCGCCCGGCGAGTTCGCGCACTTCGTCCGCCGCTCGGTGGAGCGCGACGGCGCGCGCGTGGTGGTCATAGACAGTTTGAACGGCTATTTGCAGGCCATGCCCGACGAGCGTTTCCTCACCGTGCAGATGCACGAACTGTTGAGCTACCTCAACCAGCAGGGCGTCGTGACGCTCCTCGTGATGGCGCAACACGGCTTCATGGGCAGCAACATGGGGGCGCCGGTTGATGTTAGTTATCTGGCCGACACGGTGCTCATGCTGCGCTTCTTCGAGGCGCGGGGCGAGGTGCGGCGCGCCGTCTCGGTCGTCAAGAAACGCACGGGCTATCACGAGAACACGATCCGCGAGATGCGCATGTCGTCCGGGGGAATCGCCGTCGGCGAGCCGCTCAAAGATTTTCACGGCGTGCTGACGGGCGTGCCGCGCTACGAGCGTCAGGCGAAGAGGGAAGGCGACGCGCTGGAGGAGCCTGTTAATGCCGACGCTTGATTCCGGCGGGGCGGACGAGCGCGTGCTGCTGCTCGCGCCGACGGGCAGAGACGCGCACCTCGTCGCCAAAGTGCTCGGCGAAGCGGGCGTCGTGGCCGAAGCGTGCGGCGACATCGACGATTTTTGCCACAAGATGGCGGAAGGGGCGGGCGCGGCCTTCATCACGGAAGAGGCTCTGGACGCGACGGCCTTGGAGTGTCTCGTCGAGGCGCTCGGCGGGCAGCCGCCCTGGTCTGACTTCCCGCTCGTCGTCCTGACGAGCGGCGGCGGCGAAGCCCCGCCGAACATGAGCCTGCTGAAGGCGCTCGGCGAGGCCGGAAACGTCACGCTCATCGAACGCCCGACGCGCATCATCACGCTGGTGAGCGCGCTGGATGCGGCCTTGCGCGCGCGCCGCCGCCAGTACGAGGTGCGCGAACACCTGCTCGCGCAGAAGCGCACCGAGGAAGAACGCACACTGCTGCTCGCCGAAGCCGAGGCGGCCAACCGCACGAAGGACGAATTTCTCGCCACCATGTCGCACGAGTTGCGCACGCCCATGACGGCCATCCTCGGCTGGGCGCAACTGCTCCGCAGCCACACGCTCAGCACCGAAGACTTCGAGCGCGCGCTGGAGATCGTCGAGCGCAACGCGCAGGCGCAAAAAAACCTCAT
>DASQDV010000461.1:0-4841 GCA_035633995.1 Pyrinomonadaceae bacterium
TTCGATCACGGCTCTTTCGATCTCGTGGTCGAAACAAACGACGGCAGACCGCTTTCACCTGATCTGCATGAGCGGATGACGACCGCGCCCCTCGCGGCACCGGCGTCATCGGCTTCACTCGTGCAGATTAAATCCGCACGCAAGCGCCCCGCCGCTGCTGCCAGGATGGCTGCGCCCGTTCAGGAATTTCAGGAGCCGCAACTCCTGAAGATTTGTCGCGGCTGCAACCGCCACGTCATGCCCGGCGAAGTGATCTGCCCGCATTGCGACGGCGACCTCAAAACGCTCGAACGCGACTACGAAAAACGGATGCGCGCCGCGCGCCGCGCCTACCGCCAACTACTCAAATACATGCCGCAGGCTTGAACCCGACGCGCCGCACGAGACCGCATTAAAGACCGGCTCGCCGGTCAATGAACGACTGAACGCAAAAAAAGAGCGAGGGCGGCAGTTAAGTTGAATTGAACAACTTAACCGCCGCCTTCGCTCTTTTTGCTTTGTCGCCGTGATTAGACGAACGCGCCTTTGCCGAGAAAATTCTCGCGCACGTAAGTCACAGTGTCCTGCAAGGTTTCTGCGGCGTCGCGTGGCGCGAACCTGAGTTCACGCGCGGCCTTCGTGGTGTCGAAATACCAGAAGTATTCCGCCATCTCGATCTCGCCGGGTTCGACGGGCGGCGCGAGTTTCCACTGTCGATAGAGCGAGTGCAGGACTTGCGCGCCGGAGACGGCGAACTTTGACGGCAGCGAGAGACGCGGCGCGGCAACTTTCGTCAGACGTTCGAGCCGACCGAAGAACTTATCAAAAGTCCAGTTGGCCGCGCCCACCAGATAACGCTCGCCGTGCCTGCCCCGCTCCATCGCCGCGCGCAACGCCTCAGCCGCATCGCGCACGTCCACGAAACTCAAGCCGCCGCCCGGCACGGCCATGATTTTTCGCGCGAGAAAATCGAGCACCACTTTCGTCGAACTCAAACGCTCGTCGCCGGGGCCGAGCAGCAAACTCGGGTTGACGATCACCAGACGCCGCCCGTCGCTGCCGTCGCTGCCGTCGCCTCCGAAATGTTCGAGCGCCGCGCGCTCCTGATAATATTTGCTCGCGTAATAAGGCCAGCGCGAGATGATGTCGAGCGGCGGCGGCCAACTTTCGTTCGGCAGCGCCGTCGCGTCGTCCGTCACGGCAATCGTGCCGCTCGAAGACGCGAGCACGATTGTTTTCACGCCCGACGCCTTCGCCGCCTCGCACAACACGCGCGTCCCCTCGACGTGCAACTCGTACATCTGATGCGCATCGTCGCGGTCGCGCGAGACACGACCGGCCAGATGATAGACGGACGCGACGCCCTCCAGAGCGCGCCGCACGTCCTCCGCGTTCGTCACAGAACCCTCCGCCGTCTCGACGCCCAACTCCGTGAGCCATGCCGGAGCCGTCGTCGCCAGCACGCGCACGCGCTGCTCGCCCGCTTCCACGAGCTGACGCACCAGATGCGAGCCGAGAAAACCCGTGCCGCCCGTCACGAGCGTGTAGGGCTGCGGGCGTTTAATAAGCGCGGCGCTCGTCGCGCCCTTTTTCCCCGCCGCTTTCGCTTTGGCCGGAGCTTTCCGCGCTTTCGTCGTCGGTTTCTTACTCGGCATAAAAATCGGTGACAAGTGACGGGTGACGAGTGACGAGATGGAAGACAAGTTTTTTGTTTTAACTTGTCACCCGTCACTTGTCACTTATCACTGCTTTTAAACTGTGACCTCTTCTGTGGGTGTGCCGCGTCGTTCCGCGCGCCAGCGTTTGCGCATGGCTTTGGCGTCGAAGCTGTGGCGCGTGCCGTCGCGTAAATTCTCCACCTGATGACGGACGAAGGCGGCGATGAGGCGATAGGATTCCGACTTCGACATGCCGCGCGACATCTCCTCCAACTCCTCCGCGCTCAGGAAGCGACCGATGCGCGCCGCGATGTCGCGGCTCTTGAGCATGTTCGATCCCTTCGGCAGCGCCTCGTAAGTGCCGTGCAGGTAGACCGGCAGGATGCCGACGCGCGCCGTCAACGCGAGGAACCCGAGCACTGGTTTGAAGTCGGCCAACTCGCCCGTCACGGAGCGCGTGCCTTCGGGGAAGAGCAGCGCGTTGTGGCCGCGTTCGAGGAACGAGAGCGCCTGACGCAAAGACTTGCGAAGACTGCCGCTGCGCTCCATCGGGACGGTGTTCGTGAAGTTGTCCATGTAGGCGCGCTTGAACTTGTTGTCGAAGAAATAATCGGCGGCGGCGAGCGCCACCATGTCGCGCCCGTGCTCTCCGAGCGACATCTTGACCAGCCCCATGTCGAGATGCGACGCGTGGTTCGAGGCCACGAGGAAGTTCGTGTGGACGGGGATGTTCGACTCGCCCTCGACCTTCATGTGCAAAAACTTCTCGTAGAAGACGCGCTGCAACGCATCGAGCCCCTTGTTGCCGACGGTGCGCACGAGCGACGGCACGTAAATCTCGTCGTCGCCGCGCCGCGCGTCCGCGCTCGCGCGACGCTCCGCTTCCTCTCGTTCGGCAGGGGTGGCCTGCCGGGTCACCACGCCTGCGAGTTCGCGCAGGTCGCGCACCTCGGTCAGGGTGTCGGGCGAGCGCAGCGTCCCGCCCGCCTGCTCGATGGCCGACGCGAGTTCGACGTACATCAGGCTGTCGAAACCAAGATCGGAGAGGCGCGTGTCGAAAGTGATCTCGGCGCGCGGGCGGTTCGCCACCGTCGCCACCACTTCGAGCAGCCACGTCGCGCTCCTGTCCTCGCGCACGTTCGTCTGCGCGTTGGAGACGGAGCGCTGGCTCTGTTCGAGCACCTGCATCGCGGCGACGACTTCGCGGCGTTTGACTTTGCGCGTTGCGGTGCGCGGCAATTCGCCGTCCCAGAAATGAAGCACCTTGACGCGCTTGAAGAAGGGAAGCGACGAGGACACGTCGCGGAAATGTTCTTCGACCTTGCGGCGCACCTCTTCGCGTGTGAGCGCGATGTCGTAATCGTGATCGGCGACGACCATGCACGCGACCTTTTCGCCGATGCCGTCGGGCAACCCGACCACGCTCAGTTCCTTGATGTAGGGCGAATCGTAATAGAGTTCTTCGATCTCGTCCGGGTACACGTTCTTGCCGTTCGTGTCCACGATGATCTCTTTGGAGCGCCCGACGAGGTAGAGATTGCCTTCGTCGTCAAGGCGTCCGAGATCGCCCGTGTGGAGCCAGCGGTTGACGAGCACGCTGCGCGTGGCCTCCTCGTTGTTGAAGTAGCCGCTCATCACGTTCGCCCCGCGCGCGACGACTTCGCCGATGCCGGAAGCGTCCGGGTCGAGAATCTTCACTTCGACGCCGGGCAGGGGCTTGCCCACACTCATCGAGATCAGACGGTTTTGCGGGCGCGTGACGGTCAGCACGGGCGAGGCTTCCGTCAGCCCGTAGCCTTCGAGGATGGTAAAGCCGAGCCCGTGAAAATCCTTCTTGACCTGTTCGTTCAACGCCGAGCCGCCGCTGATGAGATAGCGTATGCGCCCGCCGAGTCCGGCGTGGATCGGGCGAAAGATGATCTGGCCGAGATTGAACGGCGAGTGGTCGCGCACCCAACTGTTCGCCTCGATCAGGTAGTCCGCCGTGTCGCCGACCCACTTGCCGCGCTCGTTAAAACGACTCTTGATGCGCCGGTGCAGCAATTCCCAGAGCGCGGGCACGCCGACCATGCCTGTGACGTAGCCGTTCTTGATCGCGCGCGTGAGTTCCTCGCTCGTCAGTTCGGGCAGGTAAGTGATCTGCGCGCCGCGCGAGAGCGGGGTCAGGAAGCCGGTCGAGAATTCAAACGTGTGATGCAGCGGGAGGACGGAGAGCACGCCGTCCTTCGTCGTCATATCGAAGATGGAGGCGAGCATCGAGACCATGCTCGTGAAATTCTTGTGCGTGAGCATGACGGCTTTGGGCTGGCCGGTCGTGCCCGAAGTGAAGATGAGCGAAGCGGTCGTCTGCGGGTGAATCTTCGCGGGCAGCAGCGCGATGCGCTGGTCTTCGATCTTTTGGGGCGGCAGCGCGAAGATTTCGTCGAAACGCCAGATGCGCGTCGTCTCCAGTTTCTCTTCCAGCAGGCGCTCACCCAGATCGTAGTGCTTCTCGCGCATCTCGTCGCTGACGACTATGCCGAAGGCTTGACTGGCGCGCACGAAGTTAATGATCTCGCCCGTCGAGCTTTCCGGGTCAATGGGCACGCAGGTGCCGCCCGCCTTGAGCACGCCGAAGTAGGTCATGCCCCATTCGGGCGCGTTATGGCTGAGGAGCACGACGCGATCCGCGGGGCGCACGCCCTCGCTCGCGAAAAACCCTGCGGCGCGCGTGGCGAGTTCGTGCAAATCCCTGTAGGTGTATTGCTCTTTGCGCCCGTCGCGTTCGATGCGCATGGCGACGCGCGTGGCGTAGCGTTTGGATGAAGTCTCGAAGAGTTCGAGCAGGTCGCGGTAGGTGTAGACGCGTTTCGGCTGCGCGCGCATGTCCTCTTCGAGTTGCGGGAATATCCATTTCTTGAGGCCGGGGAAATGGATGTTCATCCAGTAGTCGTACCAGTCGAAGCGTTCGGGATGCCAGGGCAGCAAATTTTGTTCGTCTTTGCGTATGCGCGAAAAGAGCGAGCGCACGTTGTCGGCACGGAAGACGTAGGCGTTCTCGACCATGAACGGGCGGAACATCTCGAAGGCTTCCTTCGTCTCGTGCGTCAACTCTTCGAGCCGCTCGACGTGCTTCTTCGCGTGGTCAACAAACTCCGTGATGCGGCCTCCGCCCCAGCGCGGGCGCACGCGATCCAGAAGCGTTGACGCCTGCTTCGCCGCTGC
>DASQDV010000462.1:0-10626 GCA_035633995.1 Pyrinomonadaceae bacterium
GAAGACGAAGCCGATTTTGCGTCGGCGGATGTCCGTGCGTTTGGCGTCGGAGGCGGCGGTCAAGTCTTCGCCGTCGATCACGATGCGCCCGCCCGTGGGCGTGAGCAGTCCGCCCAAGAGATGCAGGAGCGTTGACTTGCCGCAACCCGAAGGCCCCATGATGGCGAGACACTCGCCCTCCTCCAGTTCGAGCGACACGCCCTTGAGCGCGGGCACGTCCACGCTGCCCACGCGGTACACTTTCTCGACGTTTTCGGCTTGCAGGATAGTTTTCATAAGTGACAGGTAACAGGTGGTCGGTGACAGGATAGAGACAAGGTGCTCATCTTGTCGCCCGTCAACTGTTACTCGTGTGCCAGAGCGTTGACCGGATCGAGATTCGCCGCGCGCATGGCCGGGTAGAGCGCGCCGAGCACACCGCCGCCGACGCCGATTGCCGCCGCCACGAGCGCCCAACGCCAGCCGTATTCAAACATCAGCCCGTAGGCGCGGTTGATCAGAAAGCCCGCGACGAACGAGACAATAAAGCCCGCGACGAGTCCGAGCAAACTGATGACGAACGCCTCGCGCTCGATGACAGAGACGATGTAGCCGCGCGACGCGCCGAGCGCCTTGAGCATCCCGATCTCGCGCGTCCGCTCGGTGATCGTCGTGTACATGGCGAGCATCACGACGAGCGCGCTGACGATGGCCGACAGGCCGACGAGCGCGCGCAGGAACACGCCGAGATAAGGAATGGTCTTCTCGATGTTCGTGATGATGTCGCGCGTAAACTGTATCTTGTTGCCCTGCGTCGTCGGCTCGGCCTCGATGCGCCGCACCACCGCGAGCGGGTCAACGCCGTCCTTGATTTTGACGAGAATGTACGAGCACTTGCCCGGCGCTTCGAGCGCGTCCTGCATCGCGGCCAGAGACATCTTCACGCGCGCGCCCGATTCGGGCGAATAGACGCCGACGATGCGGTAAGGCTTGCCGCCGAAAAGTGCAAGCGTGCTGCCGACGTTCAGGTTGCCGTTGCGAGCTTTCGTCTCGTCAATTACGACCTCGTCGACGGCTGCGGGCGCGCGCCCCTCGACGAGACGCATCGCGTTCATCGCGGCGAAGCCGTTCCAGTCAACGCCCTCGACCTGCTCGAAGCCGAAGCCGCGCCCGCCCTGAAAGATGTAGCGTATGACGGGCACGGCCTCCCCGACGCCCTCGATCTTCAACAACTCGTCCGCATACTTCGTGCTCAGATTCGCCGTCGAAGTCGTCAACTCCATCCCGCCCGGTCGCGTGAAGATGATCTCGGCGCGCAGGTTCGACGAACGCCGCTGCAAATCGTTTGACATGCCGCGCGACAGCCCCGTGAACAGCATCACCAGACACACGCCGAGCGCCACGCCCGCGATGCTGACGAGCGCGCGCAAAGGCCGCTGGCGAATGTTGTTGGCGACAAGACTATCCATACAAGGCAGAGGACAGAGGGTAGAGGTTAAAGGTTAGTAGAAAGCAGTTCTTATTGTTTTAAACTGACCTCTAACCTCTGACCTCTATTTTTTTATTTCTTCACGGCGTCGAGATCAACTTCGGGGAGGTTCGACTTGTTTTCCAGCACGAACACATCGGACGGCCACTGTTGATCCACTTTGACGGCTTCGGGCACCTGATAGCTGATTTTCAAAGAGTAGCGATCCTGCGGGCGCGTGATCTCGATGTCGGCGGGCAGCGTGTACTTCGTGGTCTCGCCGAAGTTCTTCGGGTTGCGGTAAACCACGTCGGTCGTCAACTCGCCGCGCTCGCCGAAGGTTTGCAGACGGGCGAGCGTGATCTCGCCGAAGCGGTCGAACCAGAAGCGGCGCAGCAGGCGCGCGCGCCCTTCGGATTCGGGCGCGAGTTCGTCGAGCATGTAATAGCCGCGCACGACGCGCGCGCCGCGTTTCGCGTTCGGTCGCGTGTCTATGTCTTCGGCAAACGCCTCGCTGCGCACGTAAGTCAACTTCGTGTCCGCCGTGCCGCCGCCGACGGTGACGGGGCGCACGAGCAGCGCGTCCGTGAAGTGTTGCGGGCGGAGGCCGGAGAAGGCCGAGGCCGCGCGCTGCTGCATCTGCGCCGTGTTCTTCTGGTCGCCCTTGCCGCAGTCAACTTCCGCGCCGCCTTCGATTCTCTGGTAGTTGGCGGTGTTCGTGCCCTTGAGGAAGCGCCGCCACTTGTCGTCGCCCTGCAAGACGGCCACGCGGAAGCGTTCGCCGTCGGAAGTCATCTCGGCGATCTTGACGCTGAACGGCCCGTTGATGACGAGATAAATCTGGCCGTTGCGCTGCAAGATCACGTCGCCCTCCGCCGTGCGGTACTTCTCCGTGACGCCGCACGGGGCGAAGGAATTGTCTAAAAACTGTATGTCGATCTTGCCGCGCAGGCTGTTGACCTGCGCCATGCGATTCACGACTTCGATGAGTTCGCCGGGCGCGGCCTCTTTGAGCGGCGAGAGCAAAGGCGGCACCGTCACCTTGCTCTTATAAAATCTGGAGCACCCGCTCGCGCCGGCCAGCGACACGAGGCCGAGGACGAAGGCGAGCGCGCGAGCCTTCCTGCGCGAGCCTGATCGAAATGAGTTGGAACCGTTCATCGAAAGTGTCGGACGCCGACGCCGGAGCATTCGATCCGGCAAAATTCCTTTGGAAAATTAAAACTTGAAGCTAACAAAGCACTTCGCCCTTGTCAACGCGCGCACTCGCAAGGCAGACGCGAAAAGGTAAGGGGAAAGGGAAAGGGGAAATAAAAAGCAGCACAACGCGAAGCGTCGTCTTCACCTTTACCCTTTACCCCTTCCCCTCTCCCTGCCTTATGCCCTTCCCCTTTTCCCTGATCTTATGCCTCGTCAAGTTGCAGCGGCGGCCTGTCGAAACGCTGCCGGATGCGGTTGATGGTGCGCAGGACTTTCGGGCGGCTGACGAGTTTGAGTTCCAGCCCGCGCTTGCCCGGAAAATCGAGGAGCATCACGCCGAGCAGAATCGTCAGCACGCCCTGACCCGGCACGCCCGGCAGAGACATGAGCACGCCGAGCAGGACGAGAAACGCGCCCAGCAAATTCTTCACGACGAGGCCGCCCCAGCGCAGCACCGGATGGCGTTCCACCCAGAACTCGCGCCCGTGCGAAGCCTTGAAATAAGTGTCCGGCAGTTTGATCAGAACGAAGATCGTCACGGCGATGCTCGTCACAAAAGTGACGACGGAGAACACGATGAGCCAGACGAGGCTGCGCTCGCTCATGTACGCCGTCACCGTTTCTCTCAGCCAGTCGAACATTCCCGTTTTATCGTTTCTCGCGCGACGCGGCGCGCCTGCCTCCGTTCACTTCAACGCCGCGCGTGCCGCGACGAGCGCGCCGAGCATTTCCGCGACGACCTCTTGCGCCGCGCCTTCCAACCCGAAGTCGCGCGTCTCTGCGCCCTCCCAAAACTCTCCCAGTTCGCGCGCCCCCGCGCGCTCGAAGATGAGCGCCTGCGCCAGCAAGTCCACGATGTCTGCCGCCTTCACCAGACGCGCCTCCAAACTCTCGCGCGCCTCGTAGTCGTCATGCAGCTTTCCATAATCCGCGCCGCGCCCCTCGTCCAGACCGCGCATCATGTCGGCGAACGCCGCGCGCTCCGCCGCGCGCCGCGCCTCCGCGCCGTAGTACAAGGCCATCGTGCGCGGCATGTCGCCCGTGCGCGCCTCCGCCAGATCGTGCAGCAGCGCGATACGCAACACGCGCTCCGTATCAACCGCGACCCCGCGCGCACGCACTTCGTCCGCGAGCAGCATCGCCGCAAACGCCACGCCGTAACTGTGCGCCGCCACCGACTCCGCACCCGGCGCAAGTCCGCGCAGAACCCAACCCGTCCGGTCGAGCCGCTTCAAGCGTTGGAGTTCCAGCAAGGTTGATAGCATGGAAGCCTGTCAGTAGTCCGTTGTCCGTTGTTCTTTGTCTGTGGTCAGTTGAGTAATTCCATCTTCAGCAACTCATGTGATTGCCACATGCAACTGACAACGGCCAACTGGCAACGGACAATCACACAAACATCTTGCCCGGATTCAAAATGCCGTTCGGGTCGAGCGCGCGCTTGATGCTTTTCATGGCGTCAATCGTCGCCGCGCCGAGCGCCATGTCGAGATAGGGCGCTTTGACGTAGCCGATCCCGTGCTCGCCGCTGATCGTGCCGCCAAGTTCGACGGAGAAGGCGAAGGTGTCGCGCACCGCCGCGCGTGCGCGTCGCATCGCCTCGCGGTCGTCGCGGTCGCACATGAAGTTGACGTGAATGTTGCCGTCGCCCGCGTGGCCGAAGTTGACGACGAAGGTGTCGTGCAGTTTCCCTATCTCCTCGACGCGCGCGACGAGTTCGGGCACGCGCGAGCGCGGCACAACCACGTCTTCGTTGAACTTCATCGTGCCGAATTTTTTAAGCGCGGGCGAGATCGCGCGCCTCACGTCCCACAGGCGCTCCTCTTCCTCGCGCGTCTCGGAGCGCATCACGTCGAAGCCGCCGCCCTCGCGCACGACCGCTTCGCAGATAAGCGCGTCGCGCTCGACTTCCGACACGTGCCCGTCAACCGAGACGAGCAGGAGCGCGCCCGCGTCCTGACCGAAGCCGAAAGCGAACTCTGTTTCGACCGCCGCGATGGCGTTTCTATCCAGCACCTCGATTGCCACCGGCGTCACGCGCGCGCGGTTGAAGCGAGGCACGCAGGCGCAGGCTTCCGTCATCGTGCGAAACGTCGCGCGCACGGTGCGCGTCGCTTCGGGCAGCGGCAAAAGTCTGAGCGTCGCTTCGGTGATGATGCCGAGCATGCCCTCCGAGCCGCAGATGAGTCCGGTGAGGTCGAAGCCGACGACGTTCTTGCTCGTCAGGCCGCCGGTGCGGATCACGTCGCCCGTCGGCGTCACGACTTCGAGCCCCGTCACGTAATGCTTCGTCACGCCGTACTTCGCGGAGCGGATGCCGCCCGCGTTTTCAGCGATGTTGCCGCCGATGAAAGAGGTTTTGTAAGAGGCCGGGTCGGGCGGGTAGAAAACGCCTTGTGCCTCGACCGCCTGCTGCAACGCGTAGGTCGTTACGCCCGGCTCGGTCACGACGTAGAGGTCGTCGGCGTTGATCTCGCGTATGCGGTTCATGCGATCCGTGCCGATGACGACGCCGCCCTCGACCGGAACCGCGCCGCCCGTGTAGCCGACGCCGCCGCCGCGCGCCGTGACGGGAAAGCGGCGTTCGTTGGCGAGTCGAAGAATCGCGGCGACTTCGGCGGTCGTCTGCGGCAGCAGGACGGCTTCGGGCGGAAACTTCTCCTTCACCGCGTCCGCCGCGTAAGGCTCGACCTTCGCCTCGTCAACGAGCACGTTCTCCGCGCCGACGATTTCGCCGAGGCGCGCGAGCACGTCCTCGTCCGACGCCGCCGTGCGCGCACGCCCCGTGCCCATGATTCCTTCGTGATGACGACTCATAAGCGACTCGTAAACAAATCCTCTCTACTGCGGCGCGTTGCGGCCAACCTTCAGGGGACGGGGTTGACGACGATCTGGACGCGTTCGTTGCCGACGACGATCTCAATCGGATTGCCGAGTTGCAGCGGGAGCGTCTTGCCGTTGATGTTGATTTCGAGGCGCGTCATGGCAGAGGCCGGAGCGTTTGTCGCAGGCGGAGCCGTGCCGGGCGTAGGCGAAGCAGGAGCGATGGCGGGGTCAGTCGTGGCGGGCGCGGGTTGATCTGGTTTCGCCACGTCGGTCGAGCGCGTCAGCAAGTTTACCGCGACGATGCGCCAGGTCGTGGGCGTGCAGGTCAGGCGCAGGCCGGGCGTGTCCACCTCCGCCGTTTCGCCGACGGCCAGCGTCCCGACTTTCCACATGCCCTCGCCGCAACGCACGCCGCCCGCGTCGTAAAAGGTCGCCGAACCGGAGACATAGTTGTAAAAAAAGCCGCTGCGGTTTTCGACCGTGAGCAGGACGTTGCGCGCCGGTGCGTCCTGCGTGCCCGCGAGCGCCGTGGTGCGCAGCCTGCCGCTGAGCGCAACGCGCCCCGACGCGTCGAAAGCCGTCGCCGCCTCCGTCAGAGCGACGCGCGCTTCGCCGCCCGCCGCAGCCGTTGCTCCCGGCTCTGCGGGCGTCTGCTGTGCCACCGCGCCGACCGCACACACCGACAAGACGAGCGCCACCCGCAACACGTTAATGATTGCTTTCACTTTTGCTCTCCTCTCTCTCACAGCCGGATGCTTGATGTTCGTCGCCCGTCGAGCGTCAGGTCTGGTTTGACCTGCAAAAAATTTTCGCAGCGGACGCCGGGCGACGATTGTACACGAATGCCGCCGCAACCACGCCTCGAAATTCCGACCCGGCGGCGGTGCGGCGCGCGTCTGTGCCCCTTCCGGTACACCCCTTGCTCTAGTGGCTTTCGGAATTGCGTTACTGACGCGAAATCATACACGGCGCGGTGCGGACTGAAATTAGATTCTCAGTTTTCCTCGCATTGTGAACCGGAAAAATCATAAGTGAAGAAGGGGAATTAACTAGATGGCAAAATCGACGGGTACGACGCAGAAACGCTCGGAAGTTATCACAGGCATGTTCAGGGACAGGGATAGCGCCGAGCGCGCCTACACCTCACTTTCCGAACGCGGCTACAGCAAAGACGATATCAACGTCATCATGTCGGACGAGACACGCAATAAATATTACGGAGAAGGCAGCGACGGGGCTGACACGGAACTGGGCAGCAAAGCCCTCGAAGGCACGGGCACGGGCGCGGCTATCGGCGGCACGACGGGCGCGGTGCTCGGCGCGATTGCCGCCATCGGCACGTCGGTCGCCCTGCCGGGACTCGGCCTGCTCGTGGCGGGGCCGCTGGCTGGCGCGCTCGTCGGCGCGGGCGCGGGCGGCGCGGCGGGCGGACTCATCGGCGCGATGGTCGGCTCCGGCATTCCCGAAGACCGCGCGAAAGAGTACGAGGCGGGCGTGAAAGAGGGCGGCATCGTGATGGGCTTCAACCCGCGTTCGGACGAAGACGCCGAATACTTCGAGCAGGAGTGGAACACGAACAAGGGCGAGCACGTGTATCGCGGCGAGACGACGATCCCGGTGGTCGAGGAAGAGTTACGGGTCGGCAAGCGCGAAGTCGAGCGCGGCGGCGTGCGCGTCGAGAGCCGCGTCGAGGAGAAGCCCGTGACGGAGGAAGTGCAACTGCGCGAGGAGCGCGTGCGCGTCGAACGCCGCCCGGTTGATCGCCCGGTCGGTGATGCCGACAACGCTTTCCGCGAAGGCACGCTCGAAGTGACGGAACGCGCCGAAGAGGCCGTTGTCTCCAAGACGGCGCGCGTCGTCGAAGAAGTGGTCGTCGGCAAGCAGGTCGAAGAACACACGGAGACCATCAGCGACACGGTGCGGCGCACGGACGTTGACGTGCAGGAAGTCAACTCGAAGGATTCGATCCGCAAGGATCGTGATCGGTAAACGCGAATCGCTAAAGCGCGTGCCGGAAGTCGTCAGGCTTCCGCCGCGCGCGTGCGTGAAGCCTGGCGACGCCCCCTTATCCCGACGAGGGCGGGCGTCGTCCGGCGTCACGACATCACATCGTAGCGGCAGCGGCAGGCGGCTTCTATTTTTGGTGAACGCTAAACGGCAGGTCTGCGCCACGAACCGTGAACGGGCGGAACAAGGGGCAACTCGATGAGCGACGGCAGATTTACGGCGACCAAATTCAAATCTGAGACGCAAGACGAAGCGGCGCGGCGCGCAGCGCAGAAGCCGGGCGAAGCCGTGCAGGCCGCAGGGCGGCAGACTACACGACGGACGGTTGGCGTCTACGAACGCCCGGCGCGGCGTGCGAAATTATCGCTCCCCGTGATCGTCATCATGGTTTTAGCCACGCTGATTTCCCTCGTCCTCTCCGTCCGATTTTTGTTTTAGGAGACAGACCGCCGGAGTTTCGGCACGCGAAGAGAAAGGAAGAACGATGAGTCAAACGAGAGGCACAACAGCAAGAGATAAGAGCGCAATCGTCATCGACCGCGACGGCTTGCGAGGTCGCATTGACGCTTACGCGCCGCAGGCACAGGGTGAAGGCAGCCGTCCCGAAGTGTTCGTCCTTCTCGACGACGGGCGGCAAGTTTTAATGCCCGTTGACGAGTTGGTCTTACAAAACGACGGCAGTTTCACAGTGCCTTTCAGCCTGTCGGATTTAGCGCGACCGCAACGGCGTGAGAGTGCGGGCGCGACTGCCGGCAGCGGCGAGACGGACGACGAAACTCTCATCACTTCCAACCGGACGCGCGAAGCGGAGCGCATCGTGATGCCCGTCGTCGCCGAGACGCTCGACGTGCAGAAGCGCAAGGTGCAGACGGGCGGCGTGCGCGTCAGGAAGGTCGTGCACGAGCGCGAGGAAGTGGTGGACGAGCCTTTGATACGCGAAGAGGTGCAGGTCAAGCGCGTGCCGATCAACCGCGTCGTTGATGCGCCCGTGCCCGTCCGGCATGTCGGCAACACGATGATCATCTCGCTTCTGGAAGAAGTGCTCGTGGTCGAAAAGCGTCTCATGCTGAAAGAGGAACTGCACATCACGAAGGGCGAGGTCGAGACTTACAAACCGCAGCGCGTGACCCTGCGGAGCGAAGAAGCGGTGGTCGAGCGCGTCGGCGACGATGAAGACGACAATCCTCAGTTGACGAGGGGGCGAGTGGGCAGCCCGTAGTTTGACGGGCTTTGAGTTGAGCGAAGAAGCGTTTCATTTATCGAAGCGTTGAATTTGATGCGGCGTGTGAAGCGGAGAGGCACGCGCCCCGGGGGCGGTGCCGGATAGAAACTGAAAGGGGAGTAACAAATGGCGAAAACTGTAATCGGGTTGTTTGATAATCGCGCCGAGGCGCAGAGCGTGGTGCAGGAACTGCTGGGCGAGGGTTTCCGGCGCGACGACATCAGCGTTATGTCGAAGAAGCTCGAAGGCCACAACAACAGGCAGAGCGAGACGGTCGCCTACGTCGAAGAAGACGGCGAAGAACAGATCAAGGACATGGCGAAGGGCGCGGGCACGGGCGCGGCCATCGGCGGGCTGGCGGGTCTGCTGCTGAGCCTCACGTCGCTCGCGATTCCGGGCATCGGGCCGGTGCTGGCGGCAGGGCCGCTTGCCGCCGTCATCGCGGGCGCAGGCATCGGCGCAACTGCGGGCGGCCTGATCAGCGGCCTGACGCGGCTCGGCGTGCCCGAAGAGGACGCCAACTATTATGCCGAAGGCGTGCGTCGCGGCGGCACGCTCATCAGCGTGGAGTCGTCGGACGAGCAGGCGGAGCGCGCGGTTGCGATCATGAAGCAACACGGCGCGGTCGAGATCGACAAGCGCGCCGCGCAGTGGCGCGAAGAGGGTTGGAGCGGTTTCGACTCGAACGCCACCGAGACGGCTTACAACGCTTTCGCAGGCGGCAACCGGACAAACGCTCCGGCAACGTCGGAAGTGACGGCGGAACATCAACGTCCGGCGACCGAGCCGCGCGCCACGGCGACGCAGGGACAGGTGGCCGTCCCCGTCGTCGAAGAACAGTTGCAGGTCGGCAAGCGCGAGGTGGAGCGCGGCGGCGTGCGCGTCGAGACTCATGTGACGGAGAAGCCCGTCGAGGAACGGGTCGAACTACGCGAGGAGCACGTCAATGTCGAGCGTCGCCCGGTCGATTACACTTTTCACGGCACGGAGTCCGAGGCTTTCAAGGAGTCGCTCGTCGAGATCAGGGAGGCTTACGAAGAGTTGGTCGTGAACAAGAAGGCGCGCGTGGTTGAAGAAGTTGTGGTCAACAAGGACGTGGAACAGCACACCGAGACCGTTCACGAAACGCTGCGCCGCACGGACGTGAACGTCGAACCGATAGACAACACGAACAAGGCGCGCGGCGCGAGCGCGTCGGCGAAGGGCGACGACCTGCTCGACATTTAACGCAGCTTGAAAACATCCGGTTAGAAATTTTCGCGGCCTCGGCTGCTTTGCAAACCACAAGGAGGTTTCTTTGATGATGAACGATGGAAGGTTTTCTAAATTCTTGAGGGTCGGCCTGCTCAGCCTGACCCTGTTCGCGGTCGCCCTGCCGGTGGCCGCACAAGACAACACGAACAACACGAACGCCAATCGCGCGGCGGACAACAGGGACGACGACCGGCGCGCCACTGTGAGAGAGACACGCGAGGACGACGACACGGACTGGGGCTGGCTCGGCCTGCTCGGTCTGGCCGGATTGCTCGGCCTGATGCCGCGCAAGAAACAGGAAGTTCACGTCCGCGAGACGCGCGACGCGCGCGACCCGCGCGATGTCAACGACCGTAGATAGTTAAAACACCGGCAGCGGGACGATCCCGCAAGCTACGACGCAGGGCATCGGGAGGCGACTCTCTCGATGCCCTTCTCTTTTCAGCTCAACCGACGACGGGCATGAAGCGCGCGCCGTAGGGCATGACGTAGCCGTGCGCGTCGCCCCTGGCATGCGTGAGCGCATCTGCGAGCGTGCGAATCGGTGTCATGCGCATGCGGCGCACGTCCGCGTCGTCGAGCCCGGAGACGAGCAGGACGTTGAAGCGTTCGGCCTTAGTTAAAAGCGCCCACGCGGTCTGGCCGTTGACGGCGTAAGATTCGCGGAGGCGTG
>DASQDV010000463.1:0-5437 GCA_035633995.1 Pyrinomonadaceae bacterium
GCGCCGGAATACGATCTCGTCATCACCAACGGTCTCGTCGTTGACGGCACGGGGCGTCCGCGTTTCAGCGGCGACGTTGCCGTCAGCGGCGACCGCATCGCCCTCGTCGGCAAGTTTCGTCGCGCCCCGCGTGCGCGACGCACGATTGATGCGCGCGGCCTAGTCGTCGCGCCGGGCTTCATAGACATGCTCGGCCAGTCGGAACAAAATCTCTTGATCGACCCGCGCGCGATGAGCAAGGTGATGCAGGGCGTGACGACGGAGGTGACGGGCGAAGGCGGCTCAATTGCGCCCCTGAACGAACGGCTGATTAAAGAGGATGAAGATTTTTATCGCCGCTTCAACCTCACGGTTGACTGGCGCACCTTCGCCGAATACTTCCGCCGCGTCGAGCGTCAGGGCATAGGTCTGAATCTCGCCACGTTCGTCGGCGCAACACAGGTGCGCGCCTACGTGATGGGCTTCGACAACCGCGCGCCCACTAGTGCCGAACTCGCAGAGATGCGCCGCCTCGTCGCGCAGGCGATGGAGGAAGGCGCGCTCGGCCTGTCAACCTCTTTGCAATACGTGCCTGCGCGCTTCGCCAAAACGGATGAGATCGTCGAACTGGCGAAGGTCGCCGCGCGTTACGGCGGCGTCTATGCCACGCACCAGCGCAGCGAGGCCAACGCGCTCGACAGTTCGCTCGCCGAAGTCTTCGAGATCGCGCGGCGGGCGCGCATCCCTACGGAAATCTGGCATCTCAAGACCGCGTACAAGAAGAACTGGGGGCGGATGCCCGAAGTGCTGAGGCGCATCGAAGCGGCGCGCGCCGAAGGCTTGCGCATCACCGCAGACGTTTACCCTTACACCGCCGCGAGCACTTCTTTAACGGCCTGTCTTCCGCCCTGGGCGCTCGAAGGCGGCGTGGAAAAAATGCTGGCGCGCCTGCGCGACGCCGAGACGCGCGAGCGCCTCAAACGCGACATCTCTACGGACACGAAAGACTGGGAGAACATCTATCTCGGCAGCGGCGGCGCCGAGGGCGTCCTCGTCGGCTCGGTCGTCAACCGCGACCTCGAACGCTTGCAGGGGCAGCGACTCTCCGAGATTGCCGCCGCCGAAAAGAAGGATGCGCTCGACGCGCTGTTCGATCTCATTCTCGCGGATCGCGGTCAAACCGGCGCGATCTACTTCATGATGTCCGAAGACGACTTGCGTGCAGCCTTGCGCTCGCCCTTCGTTTCCATCTGCACGGACAGCGGGGCGCGCGCCACCGACGGCGCGCTCTCCGGCACGAAATCACACCCGCGCGGCTGGGGTTCTTACCCGCGCATCCTCTCGCGCTACGTCCGCGACGAACGACTGCTCACGCTCGAACAGGCCGTACATAAAATGACGGGCATGTCCGCCGCGCGTGTCGGCCTGCGTGGGCGCGGCGTGCTGCGCGCGGGCGCGTTCGCCGACATCACCATCTTCGACCCGGCGCGCGTCCGCGACCGCGCCACCTTCGAGCAGCCGAACCGGTACGCCGAAGGCATCAACTACGTCGTCGTCAACGGCCAACTCGCTGTTGACGGCGGCGTGCGCACCAACGCCCTCGCCGGTCGCGTGCTGCGCGGGCCGGGCTATCGCGCGGCGCGAAAACAATAGTAGAAGTCGGTATAAGTCCGCGCTCGACAGTGACGGGCGCGCGTGCAGCAGTGAGATTGCCGGATTCTTATAATTTCGTTGCGATGCCCAAATGGTTTTGAGTTTCTTTGACTTTCGCGGCCACGAAGAATTAGCCTGTCCATGTTCCATCAAATCCCCCCGGTATTGTTAGAGTGCGGGAGCGCACTGTTGTGAGGCGCGTCTCCTGCTATCGCTACGACGAACATCAGGGAAGGAGATATGAATCATGAAACGAAACCTCGTTTACACGGCGGCGACTCTGGTTCTTGCCGTCACGGCCATGCTCGCACCGTTCGACTATGTCTCTCCGGCGAGGGCTGGACAGGGGCAGACCACGCAGGCGTGCGAAGACTGTAAGGCTGCGGCTCAAGCGCGTCTCTCGGCCTGCGACCTTGAGGCGAGAAACGACAACGACCGGCGCACCACGCGCGGGCAGTGCGTCAAGACGTTCGAGTCGGAGGTCAGGGAGTGCCCCTGCCCGCCCGGACACAATAATCCGAATCGCAACCCGCGCTAGTCGCCGGGTAGATTCAGCCATCAAGAGGGCGGAGTTCGACCGGGTCGGACTCCGCCCTCTTCTTTTCCGCACGGGCGGGCGTTAGACTGTCGGCGGCCTGTATATGAGACTCCCGCTATTCAACCAAGCGCTGGCACCTCGTCGCATCGAACGACTCTGCTGGCTCGTCGCCGTCGCGCTCGGCTTTCTGCAAGCGTGGGGTCGGCGTCACAACAGCAACGACGGGCTGGCCTACATGGGCGCGGACGGCATCTCCTATCTCGACATCGGCGATGCCTACTGGCGCGGCGATTGGCAATCGGCCATCAACGCCATGTGGAGTCCCTTCTATTCCCTGCTCACGGGTCTCGCGCTTCGTCTCCTGCGGCCTTCGCCCTACTGGGAGTTCACCGTCGTCCAACTCCTGAACTTCCTGCTCTACCTCTTTGCGCTTCTCGCCTTCGCCCTCTTTCTGCGCGAACTCAAACGCTTCCGCGACACTCGCAGAGCAGGCGACGAGCACGACGACCATCAAATTGACGCTCAACAAGCGTTGCCCGATTGGGCGTGGCTCATCTTCGCCTATGCGCTCTTCGTCTGGACGTCGCTCTCGATGAACCGCGTCGCGCGCACGAGCCCGGACGTGCTCGTCTCGGCGCTCGTCCTCGTCGCCTCCGCCCTCCTGCTGCGCATGCGAACGCAACGCGCCGGATGGCTCACGTTCGCCCTCTTTGGTTTGACACTCGGCGTCGGGTATCTCTCGAAGACGTTCATGTTCCCGCTCGCCTTCGTCTTCCTCGCGTCGAGCCTGTTCGCCTGCGGCAACGTGCGCCGCGCCGCGCCGCGCGTGGCGCTCGCGCTCTCGGTCTTCCTCGCCGTCGCCGCGCCGTTCGTCGTCGCCCTCTCGCGCGCCAAGCACCGCCTGACCATCGGCGACACGGCGCGTCTCAACTACGCCTGGCACGTCAACGGCACGACCCCCTTCATACACTGGCAGGGCGACCCCACAGGCGCGAGCGGCACGCCCGCACATCCCACGCGCCGCCTGCTGGACTCGCCCGCCGTCTTTGAATTCGCCTCGCCCGTCGCGGGCACTTACCCGCCCTGGTATGATCCGACTTACTGGTACGAAGGCGTCGAGCCGCGCATCGGCCTTCGCGCACAACTCAAAGCCGTCGCGCGAAACGTCGTGATGGCTTACCAGTTCATGTTCTATCGTTTCTTTCCCGGCGCGCTTCTAGCCTCCCTCTTCATCCTTTTTTACATGAGCCGCCGCAGCCTCCGCCGCGTCGCGCGCGACGTGAGCGCCTACTGGTTCCTACTTCTCCCCGCGCTCGTCGCCTCCGGCTTCTACATGCTCGTACATTTCGAGCAGAGATATTTCGCGCCCTTCGTCGTCGTCATCGGCATGAGCCTCTTCGCCTCCGTGCGGCTTTCGCGCAGCGACGAATCTAAACGGCTCGTCGCCGCGCTCGTCTTCGTCGTGCT
Source organism: Pyrinomonadaceae bacterium (assembly GCA_035633995.1). Lineage (GTDB taxonomy): Bacteria > Acidobacteriota > Blastocatellia > Pyrinomonadales > Pyrinomonadaceae > JAIVJZ01. The sequence continues at coordinate 3,638 of DASQDV010000463.1, forward strand.
CGCCATGTTCGCGCTCTCGGTCGGCTACTACACGTCGCGCGAGTTTTATTCGACGCTGCGCGATCTCGCGCCGGGACGTGCGGCGCATCAGGATGTGCAATGGCAGGTGGCAGACGAGTTGCGCCGGATGGGCGTTGCGCCGGGCGAGCGGGTCGCGTCAATCGGGAACACGATGTTCAACGCGTGGCCGCGACTGGCGCGCGTGCGCGTCGTGGCCGAGATTTCGACGCGCACGGGCGGCGATGTGGAAAAATTCTGGGCGGGCGACGATGCGCTCAAAGCACGCGTCGTCGAAACTTTCGCGCAGACGGGCGCACGCCTCGTCGTGGCCGAAGGCATACCGCAGTGGGCGAACGCTCACGACGGCTGGCAACGCATCGGCGCGACGCACTACTACGTTTACTTTCTCTCGCACGCGCCTAGACTTTAAGAAAAATCCTTCGCCGGTAAAGAATCGCCATCAGGCCGAGCCAGACGAGCACGTAGAGAAGCGCGTAGAGGAACGAGCCGAAGGCGGGCGTCGCCGCAGCCCACGAGGCGAAGAGGTGTTCGTAGATGTAAGTCTGCAAGTTGCCCGCGCGCCCATCCGCGCGCGGCATCTTCCAGAGATTCATCATGCGCGCCGCGAGTCCCGACAACACGAAAACCGCGAGCGCATTCACGCCGAAGATAACAAACGGCAACGCCCAACGCTTATACTTTTTGATGTCAACGAGCCAGTAGCAGAACGCGAGCAGTTCGAGCGCCATGCCCGTCGTGAAGACAACATAAGAACTCGTCCACAGAGCCTTGTTAATCGGAAACCAGGCGTTCCACGCCCAACCGACAACGACGCACACAACGCCCGCGACGAACAGCCCCGCCACCTTTTCGTAAGCCTCGCGACTTTGCCTGAGCCAGTGGCCTGCGAGCACGCCCGTGAGCGTCGTCGCAATCGCAGGGATAGTGCTCAGGAGTCCTTCGGGGTCGTAAATCCTCCCGCCGCCTTTCCAGATGTGTCTGCCGAGCACGACGCGATCCACAAACGACACAACGCTTCCCTCTTTGCTCAAATCTCCGGCAGCATAACCCGGCGCGGCGACAAATTCCGACAAGCCCCAGTACGCCAGAAGCAACGCGACCGTAACTCCCAGTTGCGCGCGCCATTTCGTGTTCAGAAAAATAATTGCCGCGAAGAAGTAGCAGACGGCGATGCGTTGCAGCACGCCGGAGAGACGAATCGTTGACAAATCGAAGTAAGGAAAACCGGCGAGCAGGAAACCGAAGGCATAGATGAGCACGGTGCGCCGCGCGACCTTGAAATAGAGATCGCGCTTTACGCTTCCTTCCTGTTCGACGCGGCGCGCGAAGGCGAGCGTGATCGAGACGCCGACGATGAAGAGGAAGAACGGGAAGATGAGGTCGGTCGGCGTCCAGCCGTGCCACGCGGCATGTTCGAGCGGCCAGTAGACGCGCCCGCTCGGCCCCGGATTGTTGACGAGGATCATGCCCGCGATGGTGAGGCCGCGAAACACGTCGAGCGACAGCAGACGCCCCGCCGCCTGCCCGCCACGCTCATTTTTGTTTGAACCGTCCATCGCCGGATAGGCCACAATTCGTGGACTGATCTTTAATAAGCGCCTTTATTCGGGATGCGGTCTCTCTCGTCGGGATACTTCCCGCTCGCTAAGATATTTTCATCCCGACAGACTGCGGCGTAATTCCAGAGGTAAAAGGCGTCGCCGGGTTGGGCATTAAGTTTCAAGTAGCTCACCAACTCCTCGTAAACATCGAACACCAGCCTATCCGGCGACCTCGCGC
>DASQDV010000464.1:0-4725 GCA_035633995.1 Pyrinomonadaceae bacterium
GCGACGCCGGGAGGCCAAAAACCGCTTTCCCTGACGCGACTTGACCGCGAGCATCGCCAAACTTTCTGGTCGCGATTGTAGAGCCTCGTCTGGACTAGGTCAAGATGCGCCAAAGGGGGCGAAAAGTTGCCTGAAAGGTGAAAAACAGGGTTTTGTCCTTAACTAACCTCCGACCTCTAACCTCTGGCCTCTGTTGTGCGTGGTCTGCCGAAAATCCACGCGACGAAGATGGAGATGACGTAGAGGACGAGCATCGGGGCGGCAAAGAGCATCATGTTGGGCACGTCGCTGGTGGGCGAGATGATGGCCGCCGCGACGAGTATGACGACGAGCGCGGTCTTCCAGACGCGCACGAGCAGCCCCGCCGTGACGAGGCCGATGCGCGAGAGGATGTAGGTGACGGCGGGCATCTGGAACACAAGTCCCATGCCGAGCATGACGAAGATGATGAAGTCGAAATAGTCGTCGGCTTTCAGGAGCAGGCGGAAGTCCTGTCCGAGTCCGAGCAGGTAGCGCGCGGCGGGCGGGAAGATGATGTAGTAGGCGAAGGCCGCGCCGCCGACGAAGAAGAGCGAGGAAAGCACGACGAAGGGCAGCGCGTAGCCGCGTTCGTGCGGGTAGAGGCCGGGCGCGACGAACGCCCAGATTTGCCACAGCAGAAACGGCACGGACAGACAGATCGCCGCGTAGAGCGAAACTTTCACGTAGAGCGAAAAGGGTTCGAGCGCCGTGTTGATGACGAGGCGGTCGTCTATGCCGGGTAGTGTGCCGGGCTGCGCTTTCAGGTCGAAGGGCAGGCGCACGCCCTTCGGGATGATCGTAGCACCGGCGTAGAGGGGTTCGTCCGTGAAGAGGCCGAGTTGGCCTTCGGCATCGCGCGCGACGCGCGCCGCGACGGACGTGCCGACGGGGATGACGCTCGCGCCGAGTTTCGTGGTGTCGGCGAAGACGTAACGACCCGTATCATTCTCTTTCGCGGAACTGAGCGGGAGCGCGGTTTCGTTTCCCGTCAGACCGCCCAGCGGAAGTTGGCGGCGCTGCGCCTCGGCAAGCGCGGCGCGCACCGGTCGCGCGAGAAAGTTGTAGATGTAGTCGGAGACGAACCAGCAGCCCATGAAGGCTATGAAGACGAAGATGATCGAGCGGACGAGGCGGCGGCGCAGTTCGTCCAGATGATCGAGAAATGACATCTGGCCGCCGAGCCGCTCGTCCTGCTCGTCGCTGTCGCCGGATTCTAAGAGTGTGGATGCCATTGGTGTTTCGGGCGGGACTAACTTTTTCGAGTTTCGAGAGGCGCTGCCCTACAACCAGTCGGTCTTGCGCGAAGAAGCCGGCTGCTCTGTTGCCGCCGTCGCGGAGTCGTTGGCCTCCGTCGTCGCGCCAGGCACGGGAGCTTCGAGGCGCGCGCCGCGGGCGACGTTTGCGCCCTGCACGGGCGCGAAGGCGGCGGTCGTGATGTCGTGCTCCGGCCTTTCGTCTGCGCCGCGTTCGTCCGCCTTCAACCCCGCCGGTTCGGGTTCGGCCACCATCGCGCGATCAATGGCCGCCTCGCGCTCGACGCTCTCCAGCGCCACCTCGCGCTCCCACGTCCGCTTGAAATCGTCCGACGCGCGTTTGAACTCGTTCAAGCTCTTACCGAACTTGCGCGTCATCTCCGGCAACTTGCGCGGCCCGAACAGGACGAGCGCAACCACCAGAATGACCAGCAACTCCGTTGTGCCGAGCGATTCGAGAAATAATAGAACCATAATTTCAAGTTTCAGGTTTCAAGTTTGAGGTCTCAGGTTTCTTAGTTCTCGAACTTGAAACCTGAGACCTGAAACTTGAAACTAACTTCCGTAATCCGGCGGGTAATAGATGACTTCGACGACTTGCCCGCCGACGCCTTTCGTGTAGAAGGAGACGGTGCGGTCGCGATGCTCTTTGACGGGGCGGCCTTCGCGCGCGGCGGCCTGTTCGAGTTCTTCGCGCGTCTCGACGCGCAAGCCCAGATGCGGCGGATGTTTCGAGTCGGGCGGCAGGAGCGCGACGCCGAAGCCGCGCCCGTCGCGCATCATCGCCCAGTCTTCGTACATCGTCTCCACGCGAAAGCCGATGCGCTCATACTCGCGCACGTCGCGTCCCAAATCCTCGCAGCGCACCGCGATGTGATCCACCACCCCGCCGAAACGCGCCTCTTGCTGCTCCGTCATAATTCAACTCCGAAAACTAAAAACGTTCTTTGTCCGTTGTCCGTCGTCAGTTGTTTTTTGTCTGTCGTTAGTTAAGCAATTCTATCTTTGGCAACTTGTGTCAACGCCACAAAACAACGGACAACTGACTACTGACAAAGGACAGCTTTACTTTCCTCCCCACGCTTCGCCGAAACGCTCGCTGAAGACGAGGCGTTCGAGCGGGAAGCGACCCGGATACGCCTTGTCGGGCTCGGCGGCGCGACCGATGGCTAAGAGCGCGACCACTTCGGCTTCGTCGGGCAGGCCGAACTCGCGTTTGACCCCCGCCGCGTCGAAGCCCTCCATCGGCGCGGTGTCGAAACCGTAGGCTTCCGCCGCGTGCATCAGCGTGGTGAAAGCGATCATCGTGTGGCGATTGACCCACACGTCCATCGGCATCTGCGAGAGAAACCCGAGCGCGCCCTGCATGTACTCCTGCCACTTGTCGACGCTGCCCGCGCCGCGCTCCGCGCCTTCGCGGAAGACCTCTTCCGCCGTCCGCTTCCACTCCTCTTTCATCCCGACGGCGATGATGACGACCGGCGCTTGCGCGATCTTCGCCTGGTTGAAGGCCACCGCTTGCAGACGCTTGCGATTCTCCTCGCCGCGCACGACGATGAAGCGCCACGGTTGCAGGTTGTAGCCCGAAGGCGCTTGCAGGCCGAGACGGAGGATGGCGTTCAGAGTTTCTTCCGGCACTTCGTCGGGCGTAAACGCGTTGGTCGCGCGGCGTTCGATGACCGCCTGCGTGAAAGGTTTCAGCGGTTCGCCGCCCGGCTGCGTCGCCGGTAGGTTCGTCGGTTTGTCCTGCATCGGATAGTCTCCACTTGATTCGCGTTTGATAAAGTCTTTAAGTCGGAATTGTAGCGCGAGACGCGAGCAAAGGGAAAAGCCTGCGGGCGTGAAAGATTCTTGACAGCGGCGACCTCCGCGCGCGAACCTCTCAGGCGAAGATAATTCCACACGGGAAGACAAAATTTTGATGAGCACACAGCACACGCCGCGCATCGTCTCGCTCCTGCCTTCGGCCACAGAGATCGTCTGCGCGCTCGGACTCACAGACGCGCTCGTCGGCGTCACGCACGAATGCGATTACCCGCCCACGGTCGTTGGCCTTCCGCAACTCACCGCCAGCCGCATCTCGCACCAGACGATGACGAGCGCCGAGATTGACCACGCCGTCCGCACGCAACTCGACGGTCACGGCTCGATCTACGACCTCGACGAAGAACAGATGCGCGCGCTCCGCCCCGACCTCGTCATCACGCAGGAACTCTGCGACGTGTGCGCCGTCAGTTACAAAACGGTCGAGCAGGCCGCGCGCCTGTTCGACACAGACGTTCGCGTCGTCTCGCTCGAACCGAACACCATCGCGGACATCTTCTCGAACATCCGCACCGTAGGCAGTTTGACGGGGCGCGCGCCGGAAGCCGAAGGTCTGATCGGCGAACTCTCGACGCGCCTCGACGCCCTCGCGCTCGCACTTTCGGAGACCGCGACGCGCCCGCGCACCCTTGTGCTCGAATGGCTTGAGCCGCCCTTTGCTCCCGGCCACTGGGTTCCCGAACAGATCGCTTTCGCCGGAGGCGACTATGCCTTCGGCCACGCCGGACAGCCTTCGCGGACGACGACGCCCGCAGAGATAGTCGCCTACGCGCCCGAAGTGATCGTGCTCGCGCCGTGCGGCTATTACAAAGAAGACATTATCGGCGCGCTCGAAGCGGCGCGTCTGCCTGCTGGCTGGCAGGAGCTTCCGGCGGTCGCGCGCGGCGAGGTGTGGGCGGTGGACGCGACGGCGTACTTCAGTCGTCCCGGCCCGCGCGTCGTCGGCGGCGCGGAGATACTCGCGCGCATCATCCACCCCGAACTTTTCGGCGCGCCCGAAGAACACGAAGCGGTGCGCGTGCCTGCGGAGTTGATGAGAACTTAAACGACATGCCACGCCGGAAGACGACGAAAAATCAGAACGCAGACCAACCGCCAGCCGCGCCCGAAAGTTTGAACGCAGGCGACACCGGCGGCAGCAGCGGCGCGCTTCAACAATTCGCTGAGACCGCAGAAGCGGTTGCGGCGACGACGAAGAAACTGGAGAAGGCCGCGCTGCTCGGCGCGTACTTTCACACGCTCGACGAGCGAGACCTCGTGCGCGCCGCGCGCTACTTCGCCGGACACCAGTTCGCCCTGAACGACGCGCGCACCACGAACGTCGGCACAAACCTCCTGCGCGACGTGCTCTCGGACGTGACCGGCTTCGACGCGGAGAATTTGCGCCCGCGCTACGTCCGCCTCGGCGACTCGGGCGAAGTCGCCTACGAAGCGATGCGCGAAGCCGGACGCGACGAAGTCAACCGACCGGCGTTCACGCTCGCCACAGTCGAAAGCCTCATTTCGCAACTCAGCGACACGCCCGGCACGAAGAACAAGCGCGCGCTTCTGTCCAATGTGTTTGCGCGCGCCACCGCGCTCGAAGCCAAGTATCTCGTCAAGCTGCTCGTCGGCGATCTGCGCATCG
>DASQDV010000465.1:0-9101 GCA_035633995.1 Pyrinomonadaceae bacterium
GACGCCGCGCCCGCCGAGATTGAAGCGCCCGCCCGAAACGTCGGTCAGAACTTTGCCGTCCGTGTCGAACGAAGTGTCGAGCGCGCCCGTAGTGTTGTAACGTGCGACGGCGAAGAAGGTGCCGGTCGGGATGGTTCCGGCTCTGCCAGCCGCGACGATGCGCCCATCCGGCTGGATCACGACATCGCGTGCGCCGTCAACGAGGCCAAAGTCGGTGATGACTTTGCCGTCGCCGTCGAAGGTGTTGTCGAGCGAGCCGTCGGTGTTATAGCGCGCGAGGGCGAAGTTATCGTCGGCGGCGGTGCTGGTGGCAAGTTCGCCGGCCACGACGATGCGCCCGTCCATCTGAAACGCGACCGCGCTGGCCTGTTCGAAAGAGCCGCCGAAGTCGGTCGTGACTTGTCCGTCCATGTCGAAGGTGGTATCGGGACTCCCGTTGGTGTTGTAGCGTGCAACCGCAAAAGCGGAGTTGCCGAGTCCGACTTGCACGATCCGCCCGTCGGCCTGCACGCCGACTCCGTAAGCCTCTTCAAAGCTGGCACCCGCGATGTCAATCGTAGCCCTGCCATCGCCATCAAAACTCGTATCGAGCGAGCCATCGGTGTTGTAGCGCGCGACGGCGAAGACGCTTGAGATTGTCGTGAAGTTCCTGCTCGTGCCTGCCGCGACGAGTTTGCCGTCGGGTTGAAGCGCGAGGCCACTCGCGTTGGAGGTCGTGCCCGGAAACGATGTGATGACGAGGCCGTCCGAGTCGAACGAAGTGTCGAGCGAGCCGTCCGAATTGTAACGCGCGAGAGCGAAGGCGCTGGCAAAAGTTTCGGTCGGATCGTTGGCCGACCCGGCGAGAACGATCTTGCCGTCGGGCTGAATGACGAGTGCGGAGGCAAAGCCGCCCTGCCCGACGGGGAAGTCCGTGTTGACACGCCCTCCCTTGCCGAAAGTCCCGTCGAGCGAGCCGTCGGTGTTGTAGCGCGCGATGGCGAAGTCAGTGCCGGAGCCGCCCGCTACGACGACCTTGCCGTCCGCCTGCACGGCCACATCCTCGGCGGCGTCGAGGCCGTTCGGGAACGGCGTGACGACCCTGCCGTCGGCGTCGAACGCCGGGTCGAGGTCGCCCGGTACGGCGAGCGCGCCGCCGGGCTGCCGTTGGTCGCTCGCGGAGTCCGCCGGGCGAACGTAGGCGCTCGATATGGCGAACAGGGTCAGGGCAGAAATGAGTACGTAAGAGAATAGGCGGCGCCGGGTGGGGGTGCTTTTCATAACGGCCTCTACATTTCCTTTCATGCAACGCGGGGCAACTGCTCGGCTGGAAATCCTGTTCGTGTCCGACCCCCTCGAACGCGCGCGTTTCGCGCCAGCGGGAGCGTGACTTTAAATGGAGCGTTGAGTGTATAAGTCTCAATGAAAACTGAGACCGGCCTTCGGCGCAACATGGAGCGCGGCGACCGTGCCGTTTCGCGCCGAGCGTGCGGGCGCTAAAGATTTGAGTTACATCTACCAACCTGACCGAAAAAAAGCAACAAAAAGCGCGACCCGCGCGAATTTATTTTCGCGTCCGGGGAAGCGCGCTTTGCGGCACGGGCGGCAAAGTGCATTGACAAGGTTTAGCCGCGCGCTTATATTTCGCTTGTTCACTGACCCGAACTGAAGAACGCGCCTTCCCGTCCCAATTCGTAGAGACCATGCTGAGCTTGATACTTCTCCAAGCCGCGAATGCGACCACAAATGCCGCGACGACGGCGACGACCAACGCCGCCACAGCGCAAGTCGGCGCTCCCGTCACGGCCTACGGGCCGGTGATGATCTTCTTCGTCTTCGCCGTAGCCTTCCCGGTGCTGCCCATCGTCTTGGGGCGCTTGCTGCGGCCGAGCGTCTGGCAGAAAGACAAGATGCGCCCCTACGAGTGCGGCATCGACCCGACGACCGAGGCGCACGACCGTTTCACCGTCCGCTACTACATCGTGGCGATGCTCTTTCTCATCTTCGACGTGGAGACGATCTTCCTGCTTCCCTGGGCGATCATCTTCATGGGCGACGATTTCTCGTTCACCAAATTCGCCCTCGTCGAGATGCTCGTCTTCATCGGCATCCTCGTCGTCGGCTACTACTACGCGTGGCGCAAGGGCGCGCTGGAATGGGCATGAGATATGTTTCAAGTTTCAGGTCGCAGGTTTCAAGTTAACGATACAGAAACCTCTTTGCTGAAACTTGAAACCTGAAACTTGAAACCTGTTATGGCAGAGCATCCCGAAGGAATCGTACTGACGACTGTTGACTCGATCTTCAACGCGTTGCGGCGAAACGTGGCCGCGCCGGTGATGAACGTCAAACCGGTGCGCGACACGGTGAACTGGGCGCGCAAGTCTGCGTTGTGGCCGATGACGTTCGGGCTGGCCTGTTGCGCCATCGAGATGATCGCGGCGGGCGCGGGGCGTTTCGACATAGACCGTTTCGGCGCGGGCGTCTTCCGCCCCAGCCCGCGACAGAGCGATTTGATCATCGTCGCGGGCACCGTCACGTTGAAGATGGGGCCGGTGGTGCGTCGCGTCTATGACCAGATGCCGGAGCCGAAGTGGGTCATTGCGATGGGCGCGTGCGCCTCGACGGGCGGCCCTTTCGACTCCTACTCGACGATGCAGGGCGTGGATCGCACCATTCCCGTTGACGTGTACATTCCCGGCTGCCCGCCGCGACCCGAAGCGCTCCTCTACGGCCTCATGCGCCTGCAAGACATCATTATGAAAGAAGCGCCCTCGGCCTACATCTTCGAGTCCGACGGCACCGTCCACCGCCAGCGCCAACTCGAAGGCGACAACGAGGCAAAAGAAGCTTTGCTGCGTGAGGCGGAGCATGAAGAGCCGGTTGCCGTCAATCGAAATCGTTAGGCGTGTAGCGGAAACAATTCAGCCCCGCGAAGAGTGAGAGAGTTTTCGCACCGACTCTTTCACACTCGCGGGGCTGACCCGTCAGACAACTATTCCCCGGCCTACGCCCTGACCTCGCGCCCGCCGTTGCTTACTTTAGTTTCTTCAACAGCAGCCACTTCAACTTGTCGCCCGCCATATTTTCGCCCTCGGCCTTGATGGTCGAGCCGTCGAACTTGCCCTGTAGCACGGAATAAGCGTTCCCGATCACGATCTGCACGGCGTCGCCCGACTGCCGCCACGTTCCTTTAACGGCTCTCTGCTTTATCTCTCCGTTTTCTCGCACCGTAGTCACGTAACGCAGTTGATCGTCCTTGAGAAACTCGATCAGGAACTCGCCCGTCAGCCCCGCCGTCGGGCTGTTGCCCGTCCACGTCGTTCCGGTCAGATCGTTAGCGTCCCTTTCCTCGACCTCTCGCCGGTTTTGTGGCGGGGAAGTCTCCGGCGTTTCAGCCGCAGGTTGCGCGGCAGCCGTCTCCGCCGGTTTGTTAGAAGGCGAGACGGTGGATTGCGTGGCAACCGCCGACGCCGCCGTCTTATCACCCGCCTTCACGCGCACGAAGATGAAGTCGCCGCTCTCGTGTCCCGAATTGCGCAGCGGGTTGTACTCAGGAGTTTGCCGGGCGCGCCCGGCGACGCTCTCTTCGACATAGGTGCGGAAGAGTTCCGCCGCAGTGAACTGGTCTTTCTCCATCTCCCTCAAGCCGCGCAGGAGCGCGCTGGCAAAGACCGAGTGGCGTCCCCCGCCTCCGCCGTCCGCCACCGGCTCGTCGCCGCCCGATGCCATCAACGTGCGCGACTTGCCCGCCCACATCTTCCGCAAAAATTGTTCACGGTCGGAAGGGCGCGGCAGCATTTCGCTTAAGCCCCGCGTGAGCGTGCCCGAATAGCAGCTATCGGAGATGACGAGCACGTGACGCGCGGGAATTGCTTTAGCTCCCGCCGTGATGTCGTCGGCACTGATCCAGTTGGAGTTGTCTTCGCGGCTGGAATCTACGGGCAGCCAGTAAGCCCGCCCCGCCTCCTCGTCGTTGATGCCGTGCCCGGCATAGTAGACGAGCAGATTGTCCTCGGAGGTTAAATCCCTGCGGTACGCGCCGAGCGCGCCGACGACCTGCTGGCGCGTGGCGTTGAGGAGCAATTTGGTGCGAAAGCCGTAGCTCTCTCTGAGCACCGACTCGACCACCCTGGCGTCGTTCTCTGCGGTCTGCAACTTCGGCAGACGCCGGTAAGCGTTGTTGCCGATCACGAGCGCGTAGGAACCGCTTGCGGCGGGCGCATTGAGGCCGACGCCCTGAGCCTGCTCAACGGCCTGCTCAGGCGTGCCGCTTTTTCGCGCCGACGCCGAAGACGCTGCCGGCAGCGGCATCAAAGCCCACAGGATCAGGACGGCGACCGAAGCCGCGAAATACTCGCGCAGGCTGGCTCTGCGAAGTTCTGTCATCATGCTGCAACTTTACCCCGTTTTAATTCCGAGCGGAAAATTGTCATAACTTGCGGGAAGATAAGATACGGGTCGGCTGGTTTACAAGCGCAGACCGCCGTGCGAGTACAACGGAAAACTCGCGGGGCGGGTTCGAGGCAGGCGGAAATTACCGGCCCTCCGCCGCATTGTCAGGAGTTATCGGAGAAACTAAAAAATCGCAGGCTTGTCACATGCCAACGCTGCTAGGCCGCCACCGACTCGGCCTTCAACTTCTCGGCCTGATAGTGTGTGACGAGGGCGTTGATGATCTCGTCGAGCTGGCCTTCCATGACGAGGTTGAGTTGGTGGACGGTCAGCCCGATGCGGTGATCGGAGACGCGATTCTCTTTGAAGTTATAGGTGCGAATCTTTTCGGAGCGGTCGCCGGAGCCGACCTGCGAGCGGCGCTCTGTGGCGAGCAGTTCGTGCTGCTTCTGCTCCTCCTGCTCTTGCAGGCGCGCGCGCAGGACGCGCATGGCCTTCTCGCGGTTCTTGATCTGCGATTTCTCGTCCTGCATCGAGACGACGGTGTTCGTCGGCAAGTGGGTGATGCGGACAGCCGAGTAGGTCGTGTTGACGCTTTGCCCGCCCGGCCCCGACGAGCAGAAGGTGTCAATGCGCAAATCCTTCGCCTCGATCTTCACGTCAACTTCTTCGGCTTCGGGGAGGACGGCCACCGTGATCGCGCTCGTGTGGATGCGCCCGCTCGTCTCGGTCTGCGGCACGCGCTGGACGCGGTGCGTCCCCGATTCGTGCTTCAACTTGGAATAGACCTTGTCGCCCTCGATCAGCGCGGTGGCCTCTTTGATGCCGCCGATGCCTGATTCGGACGTGTTCAGAATCTCCATGCGCCAGCCCTGACGCTCTGCGTAGCGACCGTACATGCGCAGCATCTCGGCGGCAAAGAGCGATGCCTCGTCGCCGCCCGTGCCCGCGCGAATTTCGAGGATGACGTTCTTCTCGTCGTTCGGGTCGGTCGGCAGCAGCAGGAGGCGCAAGTCTTCCTCGCACCGCTCCAACTGCACTTGCAGCGTTTCGACTTCGACGCGTGCGAGTTCGCGCATCTCTTCGTCGTCCGCGTTCATGTCGAACATCTCACGCGCGCCCGCGAGTTCTTCTTTGAGCGTCTTCCACTCGCGATACCGCTTGACCATGTCGCCGAGGCTGCGGTGTTGCTTCGCGGCTTTCGCGTAAGCCGCCTGATCCGCCAGCAGTTCGGGCGAGTAAAGTTCTTCCGACAACGCTTCGTAGCGTGCTTCGATCTGTTCTAATTTCTCAAGCATAACTTAGCTTTTAGCGATTAGCTGTCAGCCGACGGCTTCCAGCGTTCGACTTCGATAAATATTCTACTTCGCGTTTAAACGTCCTACTGCCGCCGGCTTCCTGAAGCTCACGGCTAACAGCTTGCCTACGACAACGGCGTCATGACCGCTTCATGCGGTTGCGGTTCGAGTTTGAGCGATTCTTTGAGCGCGTAGAGGGCGACTTCGAGTTGCTTGTCGTCAGGCTCTTTCGTCGTGATGTTTTGCAGCCAGAGGCCGGGCAGCGTGATCATTTTGAAGACGAGGCTGCCTTCGCGTTTGGCCGAGAGCCGGATGATCTCGTAAGAGAGACCGGCGATGACGGGCATGAGCGCGAGCCGCGTGAGCATGTTCAGGGCGAGCGAGTCGAACTTGACGATGGAGAACAGGACGATGGAGACGAGCATCACGACCATCAGGAAGCTCGTTCCGCAGCGCGGGTGCTGGCGCGGCTGCACGCGCGCGTGCTCGACCGTCAGGGGCAAGCCCGCTTCCCACGTAAAGACCGTCTTGTGCTCCGCGCCGTGATACTCGAAGACGCGGCGAATGTCTTTCAACAGCGAGAAGGTGAAGATCATGATCAGGAAGAACGACATGCGAATCACGCCGTCAACCAGATTGAACGCCACCGATGGGCGCACCGGATGAAGATAGCCGCGCACGCTTCCCCACGCGCGCGTGTACCATGCGGCCTGTTCGGTCGCCGCCGTCTGGTTCGTCGCGGCGTTCGTCGCCGTTTGAGTCTGCGTCGCCGCCGTCGCCGCGTCCGCATGCATTCCGGCGGGGACAGCCCAACCGGCGGCGATGAACAGCGCGTTCGTCAAAACGAGCGGGGCGACGATAAAGAGCATGATGTTGAAGAAAAGCGCGAAGACGATTGAGCCGATGACCGAGGCGTTTGCGCCGCGTTTCATCTCGTCCTCCGCGCGCCGCTCGGTCGGCACGGGGATGAGGCCGGGCACGCCGCCCGTAATCCCCGCGAAGTCGCCTTCGCCCTCGACGACCGCCGGAGTTAAAGCGACCGCCTTAACCTCCTGCTCCTGCTCCGCGTCGGCGAAGGCTTCGCTCGCGGAATAGTTGAGAGCCTTGATGCCGAGCGCCATTGATTGCACGAGCACCGCCGCGCCGCGCAGCACCGGCAGGCGCAGGAAGCGATACTTGTCGCTCCACTTCGGCAACTGTGCGCCCGTGAACACGATCTCGCCGTCCGCGCGGCGGACTGCGACGGCATAAGCGTTTGGCGTGCGCATCATCACGCCTTCGACGACCGCCTGGCCGCCGACGATCAAATCTTTTTCGTTTGCGCTCACTTTAATTTCGCTCTCTGGAAATCTGACGGGGGATTGAGACGACAACGCCGACGCTATCAGGTTCGGAGGTCGCTCGGTGCATCAATTGACGGATGCGCGGGCACGACCGCCGCGCTTGCAAGCGTCGGCGTTAGATTTTGAGTCGCTAATACTGGCCGGACTTAGTGTACTTCATCGAGACTGATGTGCCCGTCGCCGGAGAAACCTGAACGGGCTGGAGCCTTGTCGCGCCTTTATTAACCGGCGGCCTGTTCGCTCGTTGCGGCGGCGGTTTCGGTCTTCTTGCCGTAGCGTTTGTTGAAGCGGTCAACGCGTCCGGCGGTGTCCACGAGTTTCTGCTTGCCCGTGAAGAACGGGTGACAGGCCGAGCAGATTTCGACATGCAGGTCGTCCTTGCGGGTCGAACGCGTGGTGAAATTCTCGCCGCAGGCGCAGACGACTTTGATTTCGTTGTATTTGGGATGAATTCCGTCTTTCATATTTTCCTTCCTCGCGACAGGTGCGAATTTGGGTCACCTGTCAATCCGGTATGATACTTTTTCGGGATTCTTATCGTCAAGTTAGATGGGGATTTATGGCGACTGGTGGCCTCGCCCGCGAGCGCCGACCATGTTTATTGACAACGCTTAAGGCGCGTGTTAAAAATCCTTCTCGTCCACCGCCTTTGTGCTTCTTTGTCAGATATACAAGTCGAAAGTTTGGGGCAGCAGTTTGAAGACGACGCGCTTCCCGTGTGCGTCACGGCTGCCGGAGTCTAACCTCTTGAGCCGATGAACGACGAACCTGACAAAACTTCATCCCCCGATTCTGACGACCGCGCGACGGAGCAATCCGCCGCGCCCCCCGCCGACGAAACAGCCGACGAGCGGCGCGCGCGGCAGATGGCCGAAATTAAAGCCAAAGCCGCCGCCCGGATGGCCGCCGCGAAGGGCGGCGCGCCCGCCGCGAGCCAAACACCCCCCGCCAAGACCGACACCGCCGCCACCACGCCGCGCGCCGACGACTCTTCGCCCAGCCCCGGCAAAGAAATCTCACAAGCCGGTAGCTTACCCGCGCCGCCGCATGCAGACGCGCCGCCCTCGCCCGAAAGTCAGGCCGCGCCGCAGGCCAAAGCCCCTTCGGGGCAGTCGCGCGATACGGTGATGGGCGCGTCGTCCGGCGAGACCGAATCATCCGCCAGCGCGCCACCTTCGGACGAGACTCCCGAACAGAAACGTGCGCGCATCATCGCCGAGGCTAAAGCGAAAGCCGCCGCGAAGATGGCCGCGAAGGGCGGCGCAACCGCAGCGGGCGACGCGTCGGCCACGACCGCGCCCGCCGGTGCGACAACACCGTCCGCCACGTCCGACGAAGAAAAGGCGGCGCGCATCGCGGAGGCGCGCGCCAAAGCCGCCGCCTTCAAACAAACTACGGGCGAGAAGCCCGCCGGAGCAGCGACGCCAACGCCGACCAAGCCGACGGCTGCGGCGGGCGCGTCTGCCGCAGGCGCGGGTGCGCCGAAAGCTCCCGTCAAGAAGAAGGAAGAAGGGGCGAAGCCTGCGGACGCATCGGATCATTCGCTCGTCCGACGCCTGCGCGAGAATCTGGGCGAGGCGGTCGTGGAGGCGTCGGAATTTCTCGGCCAGTTGTCTGTGCGTGTCAATCCGGCGCGCGTCGTGGAGGTTTGCGAGTTTCTCAAACGCGATGCGGAGACGCCGTTTGATTATCTGTCCGACCTCACCTGCGTACACTTTCCCGAACGCGCCGACGCGCCTTTCGAGGTCGTCTATAACCTCTATTCGATCAGCGCAAACGTGCGCGTGCGTCTCAAAGCACAGACGACGGACATGGAAGGGGTCGAGAGCGTGACGGGCGTGTGGCCTGCGGCGAACTGGATGGAGCGCGAGGTCTACGATCTCTTCGGCGTGCAGTTTCGCAATCACCCGGACTTGCGCCGCCTGCTCCTGCCGCCCGATTGGGAAGGCCACCCCTTGCGCAAAGACTACCCGCTCGAACCCGTCGAGAACAACTGGACGGTCAAACACCTGCCGGAGTTCTCGGACGTGCAGCGCGAGCAACTCGAACAACGCCGCGCCTACGGCCTCGAAGCCCTCTCGACGCC
>DASQDV010000466.1:0-13877 GCA_035633995.1 Pyrinomonadaceae bacterium
CCTCCGAAACCGAACTTCGCATCAGCCACGAGTGGCGCGCCACGCCTGACATTCCTTCAAGTCTCGGCACATCTGTTCCCGTAGACTTTCGCCAACTCGCCGGGCGCTTCAACCTCGCGCAACCCATCCGCATAGATGACACCAGTGCGCCCGACCTCGATCCGAAAGTAAGCCTCCTGCCCGCGAGCCTCAACACGCGCTCGCTGCTCGTCGTGCCCGTTGGGCTCGCGGGCGACGTGCTCGGCCTCGTCGGCATGCACACCGTTCGCGCGCCGCGCAAGTGGCTCGACGAAGAAGTCTCCTTCCTCCAATCCATCGCGCGCCAGATCGCCGTCGGCTACCAGTACGCGCGGCTCTACACGGATCAGCAGCGCGAATCGCATCGCACGCGCGCGCTCCTTGAGATCGCGAACACGCTCAACGCGCGCTCGGACTTCAACGAAGTCACCTCGCTCGTACTCGAACGCGCGCTCGCGCTCGTCGGCGCGGACTACTGTGCGCTCGGCGTGATGAATCCGACGGGCAAGGCGATCACGCTCGCCTCCTTCAAGGCCGCGCCGCACGCCGCCACCGAAGGCGTGCGCGGCCTCATCAAAGAGCACGGCCAGTCAATAGACATCACGGAGTACCCGGCGTTGCAGGAGTTGTTCACCGAAGGCAAGACCCTGCAAGTCTTCGACACGACGCTCCCGCCGCTCGTGCGCCTCGCCTTCAACGCCACGCTCGGCGGCCACGCCGCGCTCGTCGCGCCCGTCCACATCGGCGGGCAGACGTTCGGCCTGCTCGGCCTCGTCTGGAGCGCCGCGCGCGAGAGTTTCGACGAACACGAGACCGCGCTCGTCGAAGGCATCGCAGATCAACTCGGCACCGCGCTGGAACGCGACCAACTCTCTGCGGAGGTGATGCGCCTGCGCACAGTCCTCCACCAGCGCCGCGCCGAAGACCGCATCATCGGGCAAGCGCCCGCCATCCGCCGCGCCATCGAACTCGCTTTAAACGTCGCCGACACGCAGACCTCCGTGCTCATTCAGGGCGAATCCGGCACGGGCAAGGAACTCCTCGCCAATCTCATACACTACAACTCGCGCAGCAAAGATCAGACTTACATCAAACTCAACTGCGGCGCGATCCCCGAAACGCTCCTCGAATCCGAACTCTTCGGCCACGAACGAGGCGCGTTCACGGACGCGCGCTCGCGGCGTCGCGGCAAGTTTGAAGAGGCCGACGGCGGCACGCTCTTTTTAGACGAAATAGGAGAGATGAGTTTGTCGGCGCAGGTGCGCCTGCTGCGCGTGTTGCAGGACGGCGAGTTCACGCGCGTCGGCGGCAACGAAGTGTTGAAGGCGGACGTGCGCGTCATCGCCGCCTCGAACGTTGATCTCGAACGCGCGGTCGAAGGCGGCACGTTCCGGCGCGATCTATTTTATCGTCTCTCGGTCTTCCCCATCCGCCTGCCCCCTTTGCGCGAACGCGCCGAAGACGTGCACCCGCTCGTCATACATTTCCTCGAACACTACAAGCAGAAGACCGGGCGCTACATCTCCGGCATCTCAAAGGACGCGCTCGCCGCCCTCACCTCCTACGACTGGCCGGGCAACGTGCGCGAACTGGAGAACGCCGTCGAGCGCGCCGTCATCATCGCCTCAGGCCGCCAGATCGAACTCGACGACCTGCCCGAAGCCATCTCCCGCCCCCTCATCGAAGAACGCGCACGCACCCGAAGCGAGCGTACCCGCGCCTCTGCGGAAGGCCGCCACATCAAACTCGATCTCGACATCCCCTCCACCCTCGAAGAGATCGAACGCCGCGCCATCGAAGCCACCCTCGACTACACCGGCGGCGACAAAACCCGCACCGCCCGCACCCTGCGGATCGGTCGCAAAACCCTCTACCGCAAACTGCTCGGCTACCAGAACGACGATTCAACAAGGTAGCTGTTTGATAACGTAATCAAATTGTGACCCACAGCATAACGCGCTCATTTGGAGTGTTAGACTGCGCACCGCAATCTAATCAGTAGTTAGGTGAGACGTGCCTCTCGGCAACTCTCGTTCCGTCGGAAGGAGTAATCAACATGCCTGCACTGGGCGCAGATTTCGGAATCATTCTTGCATATCTTGTCCCGGGATTCATTACTCTCTGGGCAATTTCATACATCTTCAAGCCCGCTGCCGATCTCTTCCGGTGGACTGGTGAAGGTGAAGGCCGCGCTTTGGCGGTCTTTGCCCTGACAATCGTTTGCCTCGGCACGGGGATGTTCATAAGCATTCTTCGCGCTTCCACCATCGACTATTCGTTTAAGGTTCCGTTGTGCAGGAAAGAGTGGGAGTGGTGCCCGCCCCAGTTTGGCTGCGTGACACGGAAAGACCCGAGTTTCGCCGCTCTTACGCGTTCGGGTCATCGCGAGTCTTATTTGTTGGCTGAAGCCAACGACAAACGACCTTATCAGTTCTACGGTAATATGGCGCTCGTTATCACTATTGCTGCTGCCGTCACGATGCTGCAAATGCGTAAGTCAGCCTCCCGTTTAGGCCGCCGGCGGTTGCTTCTCTTTGTGGCAGCGTGGGCCATAATGTTAGTGACCTTTTACTCCGGTGCGAGGCTGTCACATTACCGGTTTATGAATGCGGTAGAGGAACTCAATAAGAATACTGATGCGCCGAAGGTAGGTTCAAACCTGACAACGACACGGTAGCGACAGCCCATCCGGCAAGCCTCTTATCAATAGGGTTCCATGCGGTGGCCGATGGTGGTGGGCGTTGGACGGTTACCATCTGTCACGAACAACTTTATTTGAAAGGCAACGAGCGATGTCATGGAGATCAAATTCTTCAAAACGCCCGGAGAGTTTCGCAAGTGGCTGGAGAAGCATCACGACGAGGCGCGGGAGTTGTGGGTCGGTTATTACAAGAAGGATTCGGGGAGGCAGAGCATCACCTGGCCGGAGTCGGTTGACGAGGCTCTGTGCTTCGGGTGGATTGACGGGATTCGGAAAAGCATTGACGGCGTGAGCTATATGACGCGCTTCACGCCGCGCCGCGCGCGGAGCATTTGGAGCGCGGTGAATATCAAGCGCGTCGAAGAACTGGCGCGCGAGGGGCGTATGCGTCCGGCGGGGGAGCGGGCTTTCGCGGCGCGGACGGAGAACAGGTCGGGCATTTACGCCTACGAGCAGCGGCAGACAGAGCTTGTCGAACCCTACGCCAAGCGGTTGCGTGGTAACAAAGCGGCGTGGAAATTCTTCGAGGCGCAGACGGCTTCGTATCGCAAGGCGGCGAGTTGGTGGGTGTTGAGCGCCAAACGCGAAGAGACGCGGATGAAGCGTCTGGCGACGCTCATCGAAGACTCGGCCGCAGGCCGGACGCTGAAGCAGTTTACGCGCACGAAAAAAATGGGCTGAGATGGCGGCGCTCGCCGGTTCGCGCGCGGGGCGAACTTCATCCGGGCAATTCCCAAATCTCTTGAAGGCGATTCTCAAATCTATCCTGGAGGAGACGTGTTATGACAGAGCAGGCTCTTTCATACGAACAGTATCTTAAAAGGTTACCAGCCGAGCGCCGCGCGCAGGTCGAGCGCGTGTGGGGTGTGGTGCGCGAGCATATGCCCGCCGGGTATGTGGAAGAGATCGACGCGAAGTTTTTGAGTTTCAAGGCGGGCGAGGATTGGTACGTCGCGCTGGCGAACCAGAAGAACTACATCAGCCTGTACCTGATCCCGCTCTACATGTTTCCCGAAATGAAAGCGAAGTTTGATGCTGCGGCGGCATCGAAGAAACTCAAGTGCGGTAAAAGCTGCGTCAACTTCCTGCGCGCGGAAGAGTTGCCGCTCGAAGTGATTGGGGAGATCGTCGGCGGTCGTGAGGCTCAAGCCTTCGCGGAAGATGTGCGGCGCATTCGCAGCGCCGAGAGGCCGCCGCGTAAAAAAGTTAAAGGCAAAGACTGAGAGCGCCGCAGCGAGAGCGCGGCGGCGTGCGAGGCTTTAACAGACGCGCTCGCCGGTAGTTGATAAAAAGGTGTGCGCGTTTTAGTTAATGGCTGTTAATGACCGGGCGGCGTCCGGCGTTAATATAGACATGGATGGACAGACTTCATTAGAACGCGCGCACGCGAGAGTACGAAGGCACAGGGGCTTGCGAGTCTTCACCGTCTGCACGAGAGTTCTGCTCGCGCTCGGCTTTCTTCCTTCGGGGTTGACGAAAGTGCTCGGCAATCGTTTCACCTTGCTCGGCGTGGACAACCCGGTCGGGTTCTTCTTCGAGGCGATGTATCGCACGGGCTTTTACTGGCGGTTCCTCGGCCTGTGCCAGCTCTGTGCCGCGCTGCTCCTCGTCATCCCGCGCACCGCCACCGTCGGCGCGCTCATCTATTTCCCGCTCATCCTCAACATCTTCGTCATCACCGTTTCGCTCCACTTTCAGGGCACGCCCGTTATCACCGGCCTGATGCTGCTCGCGAATTTGTATCTCCTGTGCTGGGACTACGACAAGTTGCGGCATCTGTTCGCGACCACGCGGGGCGCGGAGAGCGAAGCGCAGAGCCGCGCGGCAATTGATCGGACGGGAGAGAAAAACCGGGGAACAACGGTCACGGCTCGTGCGTAAGGCTACGGGCGGTTGAAATTAGCCGACCGCCGAAAGTGAGCCTCGCCGAAGCCATGCAGTCTTTGTCCTCGTTCCTGCTTGCCGCACACATCATCACCGGAACCGTCGCCGTCCTAATCGGCCTCGTCGCGCTCATCACACGCAAGCCCGTGCAGGCACAAGCGGGGCGCACACATCGGAAGTCCGGGAGACTGTTTCTCTACTCGATGTGCGTCGTCATCGGCACGGCGACCGTGCTCACCTTCATCAGCCTCAACCCTTATTTCGCGGGTCTGACCGCGTCGGCCACCGTCGCGGTCTTCTCCGGCTGCCGCGTGCTCCGGCGCAAACGCCCCGACATCAGCGCGAGCCAGAGGGCGCAAACGGTTGACTGGATCGTCACGCTCATTGTCTTCGGCGTCGGCATGATGCTCGTCGCGCTCGGCGCGTCGGGTCGGATCACAGAGCGCCTTCCGGTCGTCTACTCGCTCGGCGTCGGCAGCATGCTCTACGCCGGTTACGACCTCTACCGCTTCGCGCGCCCGCTCGCACGTCCTTTCTCCCCGAACCTCTGGCTCTACGAACATCTCGTCAAGATGATCGGCGGCTACTTCGGCGCGGTCGCGGCCTTTTCCGGCAGCGTCCTCGTCCTCCTGCCCGAACCCTGGCGTCAACTCTGGGCTACGTCCTTCGGCCAGATGCTCGCCGTCGTGCTCGTCGTCTACTACCGGCGCAGGCTCAAAGCGCGGAAGACTTACGACGGAGCAAACGACTCTACGCAACTCGCGTTAAATAATTGATCGCGGCGCGGGCGGCCTGAAGTTTAAAGTTCAAGAAAAAGCCTTGCCGCCGCCCGCGATTTAACGTCGCTTTAACCTCCGCTTAAGATAAGCGTTTCTTGCGCCTCTTTGCGCCTCTTTGTTATAGTTTTTCGCGCGAGATGTTTATCGTTAAGTTTTTCGGATACTAAGCATCGGGGTTGCTCTCGCGCTTCGACTCGGAGAAAAGAGGTCACGGTGATGTCCAGACAAGCTGTACAAACACGCCGCCCGCGACGCGATGGTGGCGGCGGCGGCGGCGGCAACGCGAACTTCTCGACGCAAGTTACCTGCTTCCTGCTCGGCGGCGCGGTCGGCGCGCTGGCGGCGCTTCTGTTCGCGCCGAAATCGGGGCGGGAGTTGCGCGGCGACATCGCCGACGCGACGCGGCAGGGCGTGGATCAGGCGCGCGTTAAAGCCAACGAGTATTACGAAGTTTCGCGCGAACGCGCGACGGGACTTTATTCGACGGCTTCGACGAAAGCGAGCGACGTGGCAAGCGCGGCGCGTCAGGTCGCCGCACGGCGCAGCGAAAATCTGTCCGCTGCCATAGACGCGGGCAAGCGCGCCTATGCCGAAGAGAAACGCCGCACCGAAAGCTCCAACATTCTCAACCAGGCGCCGACCTACTACGAGCCTGACAAATCCTGAGCGTGACGGTGGCGGATTTCGGATGGCGGAGTGCGGGTTGAAAGACGGGTTCTTATTTTCTAATCCGCGTTCCGCGAACGGAAATTCGCTATCGAAGAATCCGCTTGTTCGCAATGCTTATGTTTGCTTTCCAAATGAGCACGAGTGACCCGGCGTTCTGGGTCTTGGTGATCGTCGCCGTGGCGTTCCTCGGCGTGGCCGCCGCTTTGATCGCGATGGCGTTTGCGGTGCGGCGCGTCGTGGTGATGGTCGGCAACCTCGAACGTCGCGCGGAGCCTTTGCTGGATCGCGTGGCGCTGATGAGCGAGCAGGTGAAGGAGATCGCGTCGCAGGGCAAAGAGGTGGCCGAGCAGGTGACGCTGATGTCGAGCCATCTGGCGACGGCCTCCGTGCATTTCTCGGAATCGTCCGCGCTCATCAAGGAAGAGGTGCGCGAACTCAAACAACTCGTCGGCTACACGGCGGTCACGGCGCGCGACAAGGTGGAGAAGATGAGCACCGCCGTCGATCAGGCGCAGAGACAGTTTACGGCCACCACCCTTTTCATCCACACGAAGCTGGTCGAACCGGCGCGCGAGTTGGCCGCGATTATGGCGGGCGTCCGGCGCGGTCTGGAAGTGCTGGTGTCGCCCGCCCCAAAACAGATTGACCAGACCTACGGAGAGGACGAGATGTTCATCGGTTGACCCCGCGCAACGGCGTCCGACTCCACATTACCAAAGTCCCAAGTTCAAGGTCAGACTTTGGACTTGGGACTTCGAGTTTTATGTTGCAAGATTTGAATTCAAAATATCGAAAATCGTTATGACTACCGAAACACCGCTCGAACTCAAGAAGACCGTCAATCTGCCGAAGACCCGCTTCGCGCAGAAAGCCAACCTCGCGCAGGCCGAACCCGCCCGCCTCAAACGCTGGTCGGAACTGAATCTCTACAAACTGATCCGCGCCGCACGCGCCGGTCGCGCGAAGTTCATCCTCCACGACGGGCCGCCTTACGCCAACGCCGACATCCATCTCGGCACGGCGCTCAACAAGATCGCCAAAGACTTCGTCGTCAAGTCGCGCACGATGCTCGGCTACGATTCGCCCTACGTGCCCGGCTACGACTGTCACGGGCTGCCCATCGAACTCTACGTGGATAAAAAACTCGGCGCGAAGAAGGCGAACATGCCCGCCCTGAGTGTGCGCCGCGCCTGCCGCGAACACGCCACCGACGCGCTCAAGCGACAGACGCGCGACTTCCAGCGCCTCGGCATTTTGGGATTGTGGGAGAACCCTTATCTCACGATGTCGAACCAGTACGAGGCGGAGACGGCGCGGCTTTTCGGTCGCTTCGTCGAGCGCGGCTACGTCTACAAGGGCGCGCGCCCCGTCTACTGGTGCGTCTACGATCAGACGGCGCTGGCCGAGGCCGAAGTCGAATACAAAGAGCACACGAGTCCTTCGGTCTACGTGAAGTTCCCGCTCGCGTCCGACCCTTCGGAGATTGATCCCGCACTGGCAGGCCGTAAAGTTTTCTTTCTCATCTGGACGACGACGCCGTGGACGCTGCCCGCCAACCTCGCCATCGCCGTCAACCCGAACTTCGAGTACGCGGCGGTCGAGCATGGCGAAGAGGTTTACGTCGTCGCAAGCGAACTCGTGGAAGTCGTCGCAGAGAAGTGCGGGCTGAGCGCGCCGCGCGTCGTCGCGCGCTTTCCCGGCGCGAAACTCGACCGCCTCGAATGTCGCCACGCGTGGCTCGACAGGAAATCGCTCGTCATTCTCGGCGACCACGTCACGCTCGGCGGCGAGGCCGACGCCGAAACGGAACTCGACGTGAAAGAGGCGCGCGCGCGCGAAGCGACGGGCAAGGCCGGAACGGGCTGCGTCCACACCGCGCCCGGGCACGGGCACGACGATTTCGTCATCGGCAAGCAGTATGGGCTGGAAATCTACTGCCCTGTTGACCATGCCGGGCGCTTCACTGCGGAAGTCGAGCACTTCGCGGGCGAACGCGTGTTCGAGGCGAACCCGAAGATCGTGGAGTTCCTGCGAGAGCGCGGCGCGCTCGTGTTCAGCGAGGATTACAAGCACCGCTACCCGCACTGCTGGCGTTGCAAGAATCCGGTCATCTTCCGCGCCACGCCGCAGTGGTTCATCTCGCTCGACGCGCTCGCCTCCGAAGCTCACGCCGAACAGGACGAGGACGGTCGCCCGCTCTCGAACTACACGGATAACGAACAGGACGCACCCGAATCTCTGCGCGCCGCCGCGCTCAGGGAGGTGGAGCGCGTCGAGTGGGTTCCGGCGTGGGGCGAGGAGCGCATGCGCAACATGCTGCGAGGCCGCCCCGATTGGTGCGTCTCGCGCCAGCGCGTGTGGGGCGTGCCCATCCCCGTCTTCTACTGCGAGGCTTGCGACGAGACTGTGGCCGATCCTCTGGTCATCAAACATGTCGCGGACGTTTTCGAGCGCGAATCTTCCGACGCGTGGTACGCGCGCGAGGCGCGTGACTTGCTGCCCGCAGGCTTCGCGTGCCCGAACTGCAAGGGCGCGGAGTTTAGAAAAGAGACCGACATTCTCGACGTGTGGTTCGACAGCGGCTCGTCTTCGGTCGCCGTGCTCGAACACTACGAGGAGTTGCGCTGGCCTGCCGACATCTACCTCGAAGGCGGCGATCAATATCGCGGCTGGTTCAACTCGTCGCTGATGGTCGGCCTCGCCGCGCACGACGGTGCACCCTATCGCGCCGTGCTCACGCATGGCTGGGTGGTTGACGGCCAGGGCAAGGCGATGCACAAGTCTGCGGGCAACTCCGTCTCGCCGAACGACGTGATCAAAGAGTCGGGCGCGGAGATCATACGCCTCTGGTGCGCGTCAAGCGATTACCACGAGGACATGCGCTGCTCGCCCGAAATCCTGCAACGCGTCTCGGACGCTTACCGTAAGATGCGCAACACGGCGCGCTTCGCGCTCGGCAACCTCGACGGCTTCGACCCCTCGCGCGACGCCGTCGGCGTTGATGAGTTATTGGAGATTGATCGTTGGGCGCTCTCCGAACTCGACGCGGTTGTGGAGCGCGTGCGCGCGGCTTACGAGGCTTACGAGTTTCATACCGTCTATCACGCGCTCTACCACTTCTGCACCGTGACGCTCTCGGCGCGCTACTTCGACATCATCAAAGACCGCCTCTACACCGCCGCGCCGCGCTCTGCCGCGCGACGCTCGGCGCAGACCGCCCTGCACCGAATCGCCGACGCGCTCGCACGCCTGCTCGCGCCCGTACTCGTCTTCACCGCCGACGAAATCTGGGAGAACATCCCGCGCGCCGACGGTGAGGACGCCGGAGAGGCCGCCCCGCTCGAATCGGTTCACCTCGCGGAATTTCCCGCGCCCGTCGGCCTGGAGCGCGGCGCGGAACTGTCGTCGCGCTGGTCGCGGCTGTTCGAGGTGCGCGAAGAGGTCTTGGTCGCGCTCGAGAAAGAACGAATGGCTAAAGTCATCGGCAGTTCGCTTGAAGCCCGCGTGACCGTCAACGCGTCGGGCAGGACATACGAACTGCTTAAACGTTACGAGGAGGAATTGCGTTACCTGTTCATCGTCTCTCAGGTAGAGGTGGTCGAGTCGGATGTTCCCGGCGACGCGGCTTTCACGAGCAGCGTCGCGCGCGCCGCAGGCGAGAAGTGCGAACGATGCTGGAGCTACTCGGTGCGCGTCGGCGAATCCAGTCGCTACCCGACGGCGTGCGAACGCTGCGTCGAGGCTCTGGCCGAGATCGAGCGGGAAGGGGGCGCGGCGTGAAGGCGCGTGGGCTGAACTGGCGCGTCGGCTACCTGCTCGCGTCCTTCGGCATCTACATGGTCGATCAGGCGACGAAGGCGTGGGCGGTGCGCACGCTTCGTCTCGGTCAGGACAGGACGATCATCAGCGGCTTCCTCGATCTCGCTTACGCGGAGAACCCCGGAATCGCCTTCGGGCAGTTGCAGGACGGCGGCGTGTGGGGGCGCTGGGCGCTCTCGGCGCTCGCGGCGGCGGCGGCCGTCGCCGTGCTCACCTACTTCTTCCGCACCTCTCGCAACGACGACCGCATACTCGGCGCGTGCGCGCTGCTGCTCGCGGGCATCCTCGGCAACCTGACGGATCGCCTGCGGCTCGGCCACGTCATCGACTTCATACTGCTTCACGCGGGCGACTACCACTGGCCGACCTTCAATGTCGCCGACGCCAGCATCTGCGTCGGCGCCGGCCTGCTCGCGCTCGACTTGATTCTGGAGGGAAGGAAGCAGAAGCAGCAGGCGACCGTAAGTAGCCGGTAGAGTCCTATTCATAGTTTTGAGGAGAAGACAATGCGACCTTACCAAAACAAACGCGCATCTCTCACGCTCGTATTGATCAGCATCTCCTTTTTCCAAGCAACCTCAGTTTGTGCCCAAACACAACACCCAAAGCAACTCGTAGAAGTAGTAGAGGTTCAAGGCAATCGCCGGTTAAGCGATAAGGACATTCTCGCCTATCTCAAGACCCGACCGGGAGAGCCGTTCAGCGAGAGACGAATTCAACGTGATCTGCAAATGATTATAAAGTCGGGCGTCTTCGATAAGACCCTGACGCGGGTGATAACGCAGCAAGGAGCGCGTGGCGGCGTCGAGGTTATCTTTGAAGTGTTAGAGTTGCCCTTAATCCTTGAGGTGAAGTTCAAAGGATTGGAGATCGCAGGCATTGAAGAATCAGAGGTGGTAAACGCCCTGCGTGAGAATCGAGTCAACCTTTTTAAAGGCGAAGTCAGCGACCGCGATAAAGTTCGCGCCGCTTTGCATGTTATTCAAACTTTGCTTGCATCGCGCGGGCGAGAAAACATCAGGGTCGAAGCACACGAGAAAGTAGATAGTGCGACAGAGGTATCAATCGAATTCTCATTCGCCTATGCGGGGCAGTAATTCGTGTGCGTTCGCATCTAATAGCTGACGGCGGACAATAATCATAGATGTATCCGGAACTTTTTCGCATCGGCAATTTTCCGATTAACACTTACGGCGTGCTGCTGGCGCTGGCCTTCCTCGCGGCGCTGCTGGTGACGGCGCGTCTGGGCGCGCGCGACGGGTTGCCGCGCGAGCGCCTGTTCGATCTGGGATTGTGGCTGCTTCTGGCGGCGATTGTCGGGTCGAAAGTTTTGTTGCTGCTGGTCGAGCCGGAATATCGTGCTGCGCCGTCGCGTCTGTTCTCGCTCGACTTCCTGCGTTCGGGCGGTGTGTTTTACGGCGGCTTCATCGGCGCTGTCTTGACGGCTTACGTGCTGGTCAGGCGTTACAAGCTGCCCTGGTGGCGGACGGCGGACGCATTCGCGCCGGGGATAGCTTTGGGGCAGGCCATCGGGCGGCAGGGGTGTTTCGCCGCCGGTTGCTGCTGGGGCAAGCCGACGGCTTTGCCCTGGGGCGTGCGCTTCTCGGAACTCGGCCAGCAAGTGACGGGCGTGCCCATAGACGCGCATCTTCACCCCACGCAGCTTTACGAATCCTTCGCGGCCTTTCTCTTCTTCGGCCTCCTCATCTGGCTGCACCGGCGCAAAACTTTCAACGGGCAGGTCATCCTCGCCTACGGCGTGCTCTACGGCGCGACGCGCTTCGTGATCGAGTTCTTCCGCGACGATCCGCGCGGCGACCTGCTCGGCTTAACGTCTCTGACGCATCTCTCCACGTCGCAGTTGATCAGTCTGCTCGTCGGCATCACGAGCCTCGTCGTGCTCGTCGTTCGCTGGCGTCGCGCTTCGGGCGGGGCGATGCCGCCCGAAGCGGGTCAGGCAAAAGTCGCGGGCAGCACGGCGCGCGCGTAAACATGGACGAAAGCAATATCGAGCAGATCGGCGCGGACGTAGAGAGCAACGCTCCGGCGGGCGACCACGAACCGGAAGCGGCGACGCACGCCTTCATTGTCGCAGCGATTGAAGCGGGCGCGCGGCTCGACGCCTTTCTGGCCTTGCGCGTCGAAGGCGTCAGCCGCACGCGCCTCAAGCAATCAATCGAGGACGGCGACGTGCTCGTCGAAGGGCGCGCGGCGACGAAGGCTTCCTATAAACTGCGCGCGGGCGAGCGCGTCGAACTCGAAACGCCCGCACCGCACGCCTCCGCCTTCGCGCCCGAAGACATCCCCCTCGACATCGTCTTCGAAGACGACTCGCTCGTCGTCGTCAACAAGCCCGCCGGTCTCGTCGTCCACCCCGCCGCCGGAGCGCCTGCGGGCACGCTCGCCAACGCGCTCGCCTTCCACTTCCAGAAACTCTCCGCGCACGCCGGCCACCTGCGTCCCGGCATCGTGCACCGGCTCGACCGCGATACTTCCGGTTTGATGGTCGTCGCCAAGTCGGAAAGCGCGCATGAAAATCTCTCGGATCAGTTTCGCGCGCGCGAAGTGTTCAAATCCTACGTTGCGCTCGTGCACGGGCGCGTGCGCGCCGAGAGCGGGCGCGTCGAAGAACCGATTGCGCGCGACCCGCGCAACCGGACGCGCATGGCGGTGCGCAGCGGCGGTCGCCCCGCGCTCTCGCTTTACCGCGTGCGCCGACCCTACGAGCGCTTTACGTTGCTCGACGTAGAGATCAAGACCGGGCGCACGCACCAGATCAGGGTGCATCTCGCGCACTTGAAGCACCCGGTCGTCGGCGACAAAGTTTATAACGGCGGGCGCGACACGACCGTCTCGGACGTGCGCCTGCGCGCCGCCATCCGCGCGATGGGGCGGCAGTTTCTCCACGCCGAACAACTCGGCTTTCGCCACCCGCAGACGGGCGAGCCTTTGCGCTTCAAGACGGCGCTCCCCGCCGAACTCGCGCGTATGCTCGATGCGCTTGAATAGGCCGCGCGCGGTCGCCGGAAGGCGTCGCCGCGTTCGGGTGACCGCGCGCCCGGCATGCGTTCGCGCGGTCGGGTTGTTATACTCGCGTCGTTCTAAACGGGGTTGCGCGAATGGGGCAACTGACGCTCGCCCGCGCGGCATCGAACTCTCGACGCTTGGAAGTTCCATTAGGCTCAACCTTTTCCATTCCGTCAGCCCGATACAAAAACATGAGAACCGCTTTCTATTCACTGTTCTTCGCCGCCATCGCGCTCGTCGCCTGCTCCGCGCTCACGTCGAACGTGTCCGTCTCGGCGCAGGATGCGGGACAACAACCGAAGAATGCGCCGCGCCCCTCCCCGACTCCCGCGCAGCCGCAAGACGACCTGCAAGGCGGCACGGTCTTCACGCGCGAGGTACAGCTCCCCATCACCGTGATGGATAAAAAAGAGCAGTTGGTCGCCGGACTCAAGGCGAGCGATTTCGTCATCTACGAGGACAAACAGCCGCAGCAGATCGCGAGTTTCCGCGACGAGACGGCGGGCACGCCGATCTACGTCGCCGTCTTGATGGACGCTTCATCGTCCGCCGCCGCCAAGCTGCGCTTCGAGAAAGAGTCGGCCAAAGATTTTCTCTATACGGTCGTGCGCGTGCGCAAAGACAAGGCGGCCTTCGCCACCTTCGACGAGGACGTGAACCTGCTGCAAGATTTCACGGACAAACTCGACAAGCTCGACATCGCCGTTGACAGTGTGAAGAAGCCGGGCACGACCACCGCGCTCTACGACGCGGTCTGGCGCATGTGCGATGAGAAGATGCGCGGCGACATAGGGCGGCGCGTGCTCGTCGTCATCACGGACGGCGTGGATACGTCGAGCCGCGCGCGTCTCGAAGAAGCGATTGAGATGGCGCAGCGCACCGAGACGATCATCTTCGCCATCTCGACGAAGGCGGGCTTTTCGAGCGTCGTTCCCGGAGTCGAAGCGGGCACGGTCAAGGACGACGACGACAAGAAGCTA
>DASQDV010000467.1:0-3749 GCA_035633995.1 Pyrinomonadaceae bacterium
AAAAAGCAGAGGTGGCGCGGTGCAGGTTTTCTCTATTCGCGATTGACGATTAACGATGTACTTTCTTCCTGCTCGTCACCTATCACTCGTCACTCGTCACTGCTTTTAATAGCTCTTGAGGATAACGACCGTTTGATCGTCGTCGCGTTCCTGCCCGCCCGTCCAGTTGTCCACTTCCGTGAAAATAAGTTGGCGCAATTCGTCGGCGGTCTTGTCGCGGTTTTTGCGTACGAGGTGTGCGAGGCGATGTTCGGTGTATTCCGCGCCGCGCGGGTTGTCGGCCTCGCTGATGCCGTCGGAATAGATGACGAGCGTGTCGCCGCGTTCGAGCGTCGCGCGCGACTCGGTGTAGCGCGCCCACTCGAACGCGCCGAGCACCGTGCCGCCTTCGGTGAGGTGTTCGATTGAGCCGTCGGCGCGGATGAGCAGCGCGGCGTTGTGTCCGGCGTTGGTGTAGCGCAAGAGGCGCGTCTCGTCGTCGTAGAGCGCGATGAAGAGGGTGGCGAAGCGATTCGAGTCGGTGCTGTGGCAGAGTTGCTCGTTGATGCTCGCGGCCATCTGCTCGACGGCGCAACTCGTGTCGATGCCCGTCACGCCGCAGGGCATCTCCATGTCCTGACCACCACCGCCGACAACTGCCGTCGTCGCGGCGGCGCGCGAGGCCGTGCGCATACGCTCGGCGAGGATGGTGGCCTGCGCGCGCAGCGACGCCTGCAAGTTCGACATCACTAGCGCGGCGGAGATGCCTTTGCCCGCCACGTCGCCGAGCGCAAAGGCGATGAGGCCGGGCGCGATCTCGACATAGTCATAATAGTCGCCCGCCACGCCGCGCGCCGCGCGACACTCGCCGACGATCTCCGCCCCGCCGAGACGCGGAACCTTGCGTGGGAAGAGTTGCGCCTGCACGTCCGCCGCAATCTCCACCTCGCGTTCCAGCCTCTCGTGCTTGACGCGCTCTTGCATGAGCGACTCGATGTTGGCCGACATCTCGTTGAAGGCTTCGGCGAGTTCGCCGAGCTGGTCGCGCGAGCGCACGTGGACGCGATGCGAGAAGTCTCCGCGCTTGATGAATTCGGTCGCGCGGTAAAGTTTGTGCACCGTGCCCGTCACGGCGCGCGTCAGCCACGCGGCGGAGAGCAGCGCGAGCAGTTCGAGGATGAGGAAGACGACGGCGACAAGCACGATCATGCCCTGAAAGACGCGCCCGAGACCGTTATCCTCGAAGAGTTGGCTAGCCATCGAGAGCGCGGAAAATTTACAGAGGAACGCGCCGCGCTGCGACTCTGCGCCGTCCGGCCAACTCGTCGCCGGGAGCACGATCATCGAACTCGTGTTGACCTCGTCGCCCAACTGATCGCGGTGGAAATTGATGACGACTCTGCGCGTACCGGCGGCGAGTTCTATCTGCTGCTCGCCCTCGCGGTTGGTCTGTTTCACGCCCGGCGGGCCGATGGAGATCGAACTGCCCGTCCACCCTTTCGTAAACCTGATGGCGGCGATGTCCGCGCCGAGAAAGAACGGGTGCACTTGCAAACCCGTGTTCAGGCGCAGTTGCTCGACAAGGACGCGGCTGACGGGCACGACGAACAACAGCGACACCTCGCGGTTGCCGGTGCGGGCGCGCACGAAGGCGCGCATGGAAGGCGTGCCGAACGCTTCGGTGGACGAAGTGGGCGGCGGCAAGTACGTCAAGCCCCGCCACTCGTCGAGCGCGCTGAGCCACGCGGGCAGCGGTGCGCCGATTGGCGTCCGGTCATCGCCCACGCCGCGCACGCGCTCGTCCTGCGGCTCGCTCACAAACTGCGCCGGCCTGCTTTCATCCGGCCTGCTGCCCGCGCCGCCGCTGCTCCAGACGGCCACGCGCGCGCCCGGCAGCGAGGGTTGGAGCAGCGCGACGCGTTCGTCGAGCCACGCCTGCGTCGCGCGCGCATCGCCGCTGCCCTGCTGCTGCGGCAGGCGCAGAAAAGCCTCTGCGAGCGTGCGCGCGTTGGCGTGCGCCTGATTCTCCTTATCAACGAGTTGAACTTTGACGATGCGCGTCATCACCTGGCTGAGGCCGATGAAGTCAACCATCGCGGCGAGCGTGATGAGCAGGACGATGGGCGTCAGCCCGACGAACAAATAGGTGATGACGAGCCGCCGCCTGACGCGCCACATCAAACGCTGCTTCAACCAGCGCAAGCCTTTGACGGCGTAGTAGGCCGCCGTTAAATAGATGAGGACGAGCGCGACCGTGAACAACTTGCCGAAGATGCCTTCGCGGTAGAAGCGGCTGTTGTGTACGAGCAGCCACACGGCGAACAGCGCCGCCGACAAGACAGCCGCGCGCGGCATCACGCGCCGCAACCACGCGCGCACCTGTTCGATTGTTGGCCTGTCGCTCTCCATCAATTCTTCAACTTCGCTTTGTCTCGAATACTCAACTTGTACGTCCTCAAAGTCAGACGTGTTTCAGCCGGTTAAGACGGGCGTGAAGGCTTCGACGTTTCGACAAATGCGAGAGGCGGCTCAAGCGGCGGCCTCACGCTTCGCTGAGTTCGCGCACGTGCGCGCGCGCCGTCGCGCCGAGCGTCTCCAAATTGTAGCCGCCTTCGAGGCACGAGATGATGCGCCCCGCGCAGGCTTCCTGCGCCCACTCCTTGACCGCGCGCGTCATCGCCACGAAATCTTCGTCTTCCAATAACAACTGGCCGAGCGGGTCGCCCGCGTGCGCGTCGAAGCCTGCGGAGATCATGACGAGGTCGGGTTTGAAGACGTTGGCAATCTCTTCGAGCGCGGCGTCGAACGTGCGGCGGTGCTCGCGCGCGGGCGTGGCGGCTTTCAGGGGGACGTTCAAAGTATAGCCGCGCCCGCGTCCCTGCCCTGTCTCGCCGCGCGTGCCCGTGCCCGGATACCAGGGATATTGATGCGCGGAGAAGAAGAACACGGTCGGGTCGTCGTAAAAAATCCCCTGCGTGCCGTTGCCGTGATGCACGTCCCAATCTACGACGGCGACGCGTTCGATCTCCTTGTAGCGCGACTGCGCGTAGCGCGCGGCGATGGCGACCGTGTTGAAGAGGCAGAAGCCCATCGCGTTCTCGCTCGTCGCGTGATGGCCGGGCGGGCGCACGGGAAGAAATGCGTTACGCGCCTCGCCCGCCATGATCGCATCGACGGCGCGACACGCCCCGCCCGCCGCGCGCAAGGCCGCGTCGAGCGAGCGCATCGAGACGATGGTGTCGGCGTCCAGATAGCCGCGCCCTTCGCTGACGGCGCGTTCGACGCGCTTGAAGTGCTGCGTCGTGTGCGCGGCCTGCACGTCGCCGCGCGGCGCGAGCGGCGCTTCCAGTTCGAGCAATGCAGACCACAACTCGGCGTCGCCGCGCAAAGCGTCCATCACGGCGACGTAGCGCGCGGGGCTTTCGGGATGATTGTCGCCCGTGTCGTGCTGTTCGCTGACGGGATGGTGAATGATGGCCGTCTTCATAAACCCGGATTATGCGAGAGCGCACGATAGAGGTCAAACTGACGACCGCAGAGAAACGATGAAGCAGGAACGCGAAGCGATGAACGGAAAGCTGTCCGTCGTCAGTAGTCCGTTGTCGGTTGTTCAATCCAAATCTTTAGCAACTTATGTGATGAGCACATGCAGCGGGCAACCCGCGACGGACAAAAAACGAGCTTCCGTTCATCGTTCCGCGTTCCTGCTTGATCGCTTCTTAACGCTCTCTGCGTCACTACGATGAATGTTTCAGCCTTTCACGAGGCGC
>DASQDV010000468.1:0-10419 GCA_035633995.1 Pyrinomonadaceae bacterium
CGCCGCGCGCTACGATCTCACTTTCCCCGCAGACCTCTCGCATCAGGTGATCGCGGGCGTGCGCGGCGCGGGACACCCGCTCGACGCCGTCTGGCTGCGCTGCGGCCACTACACGCTCGGCCAGTCGCCCTGGAAATACATCGACGGCTGGAAGATCGTCACCTTCCTGCGCAAGCATCTTTAACTAAAGGGACGTTCGACGAGACAAACGCGCTTGCTCGTTAAACTTGCCCGGAGGCAAACTTCGGGCGAGCGTTAATGCGTTTCAGGGAGTGATGAGATCGGCGAGCGCCTGTTGCTCGTCTTCGGTGAGGTAGGTGAAGGCGAGGCTGAAGCCGACGTGTTCGTCTACGGAGGCGACTTGACCGCGCAGTTCGAGCCATCCGCCGCGCGGCTGTTTGATGGCGAAGAGGATGTGTTCGCCGATGTCGGCTTTGCCGAGCGAGTCTATGAAGCAGCCGCCCATGCTCAAATCCGAGACGCGCGCCTGATGGCGACCCGACAGTCCCTCCCACCACGCCTCGATGGAGACGTGCGTGCGCGCATCTTCTCTCCGTTCGTTCTTCATGTGCGAACCCCCTGCTGCTGCTGCTACTGCGGCTAACCGCCGATAGATTCCATCAACATTGCTTCGACGCGCGCGGCGATCTCGCGCGCGCGTTCGAGCAGATCGTCTGCGCGCGAGACGTGTTCGCGAGCAAATTCTTCGTCCTCGATCTCCGACGTGTTGACGAGCACGTTGTAGCGCGCGGCGACCACTGCCGAGAGCGCGAGTTGCGCGCCGACGGCAGAGTCGGAGAGCCACGCAGGCTCGCCGAGTTCCGCGAGCGTCTCCAACAACTCGCCGACCTGCACGGCGAGGCTCGCCGTCTCCAAAGGCACGGCCGCCGCGCCCTTTAAAGCCTCCTCGACGGCGTTTGAACGAGCGCGCCGCTCCTCGTCGTTGCGCCCCGGCATCCGCCGCGCGCCGACGACACCCGCGAAACTCGCGCCATCTTCGTCCGCCGCTTCCGCGAGCCGCGCGCGCAGGGAGTTCAACGCCTGCAACGCGTCGCGCGCCTCGCGCTCCATGTCCTCCTGCTTGCCCTTGCGTTCGATCAAATGCGCGACCATCTCGCCGAGCGCGGCGGCGAGCGAAGCCGCGTGAGCGGCTGCCGCGCCGCCGCCCGTGATCTCGTCGGGCGGGGTTGCGGCCGGAGCGGCGTGCGCGGAATCGGAAGCGGCGTATGAGCGTTCGTTTTTTGCGTGATTAACTTCGCGTTGCGGCACGACGCCGCGCCGCGTGATGGCTTCCGTCTCGATCTCCGCGCTCCAATTCGCGCCGCCGCCCGCGCGTCGCCTCGCGTCCGCCTCTCTCCTTTTCGCGAGCGCCGAGGCGATGCGGTTTTCGAGGATGAGGTCGGGCGAGAAGTTTTCGATCTGTAGGAAATACTCCGCGCTGCGGTCGAGCGCGGCCTGCGGGATGAGGCCAACGATCTCGCTGCCCGCAACGCGCACGCCGTAGCGCGCGGCCTCGCGCCTCACCGCTTCGAACGCGTGATGCAACTGCGACTTCTCGAAGCGCACGAGGTTCATCGAAACTTGCGTCAGGCCACGCTCCTGCAACTCGAAGCCGAGCGCCTTCAGGAAACGAAAACCGCCATCGCGCCCGCGCACGGCGCTCGCGATGCGACGCGCAACCGTCAGGTCTTTCGTGTCGAGATTGATGTTGTAGGCGATGAGGAGCGAACGCGCGCCGACGACGCACGCGCCCGCCGTCTCGTGCAGGCGCGCGGCGCCTTCGTCGGGCGCGCGTTCGGGGTTCGTTGCGATCTCTTCGCGCAACTTCTCGAAGCCGCCGCGCCGCACGTCTTCCAGATTCACGCGGTCGGGGCGCCGCGCCGCGCTCTCGTAAAAGTAGACGGGCACGTTCAACTCGCGCGCGATGCGCTCGCCCGCCGCGTGCGCCAGGTGTATGCAATCTTCGAGCGTCACGCCGCGCACGGGCACGAAGGGCAGAACGTCGAGCGCGCCGACGCGCGGGTGCACGCCCACATGCCGCCGCAGGTCAATCAACTCCGCCGCGCGCGCCGCCACGCGCACCGCCGCCTCGACGATTGTGTCCGCGCCGCCGACGAAGGTGATGACCGAACGGTTGTGATCCGGGTCAACGTGCGTGTCGAGCACCGCCGTCGAGTCAACTGATTCGACGGCCTCGACCAGTTGGTCAATGACCTCCGGCCTGCGACCCTCGCTGAAATTCGGCACACACTCGACGATGCGCTCCACGCCCGCGCCTCCCTATTTATTTACGACGCGGCCTCTTACCTGCCCGCGCTCTTGTGATAATTCGGGTAGGCGGGCTTGCGCGGCTCGCGCGGAGGATTTTTCCTGAGCGCCTCCAACACGACTTCGACGGCCTTCTCAAGTTGGAGGTCGTGTCCCTCGCGCCACGCCTTCGGGTCGAGTTCAACCTCTATGTCGGGTGCAACTCCGGCGTTCTCCACCTCCCAGTCGCCTTCGGTGTTGTAGAAGGCGACGCGCGGCGCGGTGACGATGCCGCCATCTATGAGTTGCGGGTAATCGTAGATGCCGATGAGGCCGCCCCACGTGCGCTTGCCGACGAGCGGCCCGATCTTCGCGCGGCGAAAGTACCACGGCAGCGCGTCGCCGCCTGAACCGGCGTACTCGTCTATGAGCATCACCTTCGGCCCGTAGATCGAGCCGACGGGCGTGGTGAAATCCGCGCCCTCGCGCGTCGCCCAGTAGTTCATCAGGGGGCGGCGCATGTAATCAATGATGTAGTCGGCTGCGGTGCCGCCGCCGTTGAAACGCTCGTCTATGACGGCGGCGTCCTTGTCGATCTGCGCGAAGTAGTAGCGGTTGAAGTTCGTGTAACCGGCGGTCGAGGTGTTCGGCAAATAGACGTAGGCGACGCGGCCTCCGG
The DNA here is from genome assembly GCA_035633995.1 of Pyrinomonadaceae bacterium. Lineage (GTDB taxonomy): Bacteria > Acidobacteriota > Blastocatellia > Pyrinomonadales > Pyrinomonadaceae > JAIVJZ01. The sequence continues at coordinate 2,927 of DASQDV010000468.1, forward strand.
TCATCTCAGAGACCTTGCGGCGGTTGCCCTCGATCCAAGCGAGATTGCGCAAGCCCGCTTCGTTCGCCACAGGCACGACCGTCACCTCGCGCGCGCCCTTGCCCGCCGGGTCTGCGCCGACTTTGATCACGGTCTGCCGGTTGGCCGTGCCCTCGAAGAAACTGTAGATGTTGTCGGACGCGCGCACCTCGCGCCCGTTGACGGCGAGCAGGTATTCGCCTTCGCGGACGTTGACGCCGGGTTGCGTCAACGGCGCGCGCAAATTCGGGTTCCAGTTTTCACCGTTGTAGATACGCGCGAAGCGGTAGCGGCCACCCTCGATGCGATAGTCCGCGCCGAGCAACCCGCCCTGCACGCGCGCCGGTTCGGGCACGTCGCCGCCGCCCGTGTTGTGATGGCCGACGACCATGTTGCCGAGCGATTCTTGCAGGAGATAATTGAGGTCGGCGCGGTGCGCGAGTCCTGCGAGAAACGGTTCGTACCTTTTTTCGGTGGCGGCGATGTCGAGGCCGTGATAGTTCGGGTCGTAGAAGAAATCGCGCTGGATGCGCCAGGCCTCGCGGTATATCTGCCGCCATTCGGCGCGCGGCTCGACGCGCACTTCCAGATTGGAAACGTTGATCGTGCCCTCGCCCGGCTTGAGCGGCTGCGCGGCAGGCACGATGAGCCAGCGCCCGCCCCCGCCGCCCGGCGGTGCGCCGCCGCCCGGCTGACCGCCGCCCCCGATTTGCAACAGCATCTTCTCGCCGTTGGCCGACAGGTCGAAGGCCGTCACGCCCTCCGTCACCTTCTCGACCTTGCGCTTCGACAAATCGAAACGGTGCAGGATGAAGCCCTGCACGTCCGGCCCCGTCGCGCTCTCCAACAGGAAGAGCGTGCCCGTTTTGCCCGCGCCCATCCAGGCGTAGTTGCGTGCCGGAATCGGCAGCGCAAGCACGCGTTGATCTATCTGATCGAAATCTATGCGGACGGGTTCGGGTTTCTGGTTGGCAGCAGGAGGACGCGCCGCCGCCGCCCCTGCTCCGCTGCCCTGCGGCGGTTCCTGAGTTTCCGGCGAACCGGAGGCAAACTCCGTCGCCGCCTCTGTAGTTTCGACATACACATCGGAGTTTGTATCTCCGGCGAGCATGGAAGGCGTCGGGGTGGGCGTCGGCGGGGCGGGGCGCGGCTCGCCGTCGGGGTTGTTCGACCTTTGCTGCTCCTCCGCTGCAATGATCTTCTCCTCGTCGCTTTCGGGCGCGAGCGGCGACGGTAAATCTTTGCGCAGGACGACAACGTAGGCCGAGCGCGTGACGGGCTTGTCGAAGCTCGACATGTCGAGCCAGCCGGAGGACGGCCCCGCGTTTGTGCTCGCAGTGAAATAGAGATGTTTGCCGTCGCGGTCGAAGCGTGCGAAGCGCGCGTCGGACATGTTGTCCGTCACCTGCCGCGTCTTGTTCTCTTCGAGCGAGTAGATGAAGACCGTGCCGAGACGGTTCTTGAGTTGCTTCGTGTAGGTGATAAAGCGCGAGTCGGGCGACCACGCCGGGTCGAGCACGCGAAACGGGTTGTCGTAAGTGTTCGTGTCAACGCGCACGGGCGCGCTCGCCCGCTCCACGTCAACGTACCAGAGGTTCAGACGCTTATCGGTGTAAGCGAGCTTCTTCGAGTCGGGCGACCAGACGGGCGAATAAAAATATGACGGCGGGTTGCCGAGGTTGAGTTTCTTAACTTCGCCCATGCCGGTCTGCTGACGGAGGTGCAAAGCGTACTCGCCCGACTCGTCGGAGAAATAGGCGATCCACTTGCCGTCGGGCGACCACGCCGGGTCGCGCTCGGCGACGCCCGAGGTGTTCGTCAAATTGCGCGGGTCGCCCTTCTCGGCGGGCACGGTCAGAATTTCGCCGCGCGCCTCGAACACGGCGCGCGCGCCCGTCGGCGAGAGCGAGGCGTTGCGCAGGTTCGACCCGACGCGCACGAAGCGCGGGCGCACGGAAGACACGTCGCCCGCGACGCGCACCGCGACTCTGCGCGTCTGTCCCGACGAGAGGTCGAGCGTGTGCAAAGAGCCGAACTGCTCGTAGACGATCACGCCATCGCCCGCCGCTGCCGACTTGATGTCGAAGCCCGTATTCTTCACCGCCTGCGCCACGCGCTTCGTGCGCGTGTCATAAGAGTAGAGAGTCACCGTGCCTTCGCGGTCGGAGAGAAAGTAAATCTTGTCGCCGATCCACATCGGGTTGAAGTCGTTCGAGTTCTCGCGCGGCAATTTCTCGACGCTCGAATCCGCGAGGTTCGCCACCCACACGGGCGTCGTGCGCCCGCCGCGATAACGCTTCCACTGCGCGAAGGAGCGCAGGAGCGGCACGTAGGCGAGCCGCCGCCCGTCGGGCGAATAGCTCCCCTCGGACGCCTGCGGCAGCGGAACTTCCGCCGGGTGCCCGCCCGCAAGCGGCATCGTGAAGAGGCGCGGCGTAAACGTGCTGCTGTCGCGCTGCGTGCGGAAGAGCACGGCGCTGCCGTCCGGCGTCCAACCGACGACCGCGTCCACGCCCGGATGATACGTCAGGCGACGCGGCACGCCGCCCCCCGATTCGACGATGTAGATGTCTGCGTTGCCGTCGTACTCGCCCGTGAAGGCGATGAGTTTTCCGTCGGGCGAAAAGAGCGGGTTGGTTTCAGTCCCGATGCCCGCCGTCAGGCGGCGCGCATCGCCGCCCTCGCGACCCACGACCCACAAATCGCCCGCGTAGACGAACGCGATCAACTCGCGGCTGATCGCCGGGTTGCGCAACACCAACGGCGATTCGGACTGCGCGCGCGCGGCGAGGCTCGATCCGAGACACAACAGGAGCAGGAGGGCGACGAGCGATCTATTCATAACAGGTTTGACTCCAAAGAGGATTTGAGAGCGGCCACCAGAGGGGCGCGCTCGACGGCCAAGAATTTCTGCGTCATCATATCACTTGCCGCAGGCACACGATCAACGATTCTGGCAGCGTCCCGGTTCCGGCAATAATACGTTTGACTCACCTGCGATTCCGCCGGCGCGCGTTTCCACCCCGCAACCTTCTGACTTCAAGCGTCTCTTTAACAACATCCGGGACGAACTTGCTATCTGCGACTCAAGAGGATCGTGAGGCTCATCTATGGTATCTTGCTCGCGTTCGAGTCTTTGAAAATCAGCGACGGTCATGCGTAGCTCACCCTCAACCTCAGTCGAGTAATGAGCATCGCCGTTCGAGTTGAGAGGTTCTTACTCACGGCGCATCAGTTACGCAAGGGCATCGTAGCTGTATTTTCAGCTAGAGGCAAGCTAAATCACGTCTTGTCAGGAGGTAACTTCTGATGGGACGATCCGCGCGCCCGAAACCTAAACGGTTGCCGGAAAAGCTGCTATCTATTCGCCTTGCTTTGGGTCTTTCTCAGAATGAGATATTGAGACAACTCGACATAGGTGAGAGCCTTCAACGCAACGCAATATCAGGCTATGAACTCGGCGGCATTGAGCCTCCGCTACCTGTTTTGTTGAAGTATGCGAGACTAGCGGGCGTTTGTCTGGACGTGCTGGTTGACGATGATCTCGATCTGCCTGCCAAACTACCGGCCAAGCCGAAGCACCGCTAGAGACTTTTAGGGCGTGACGAGTCAAGTATATTATTGCCGTTACTGACATCCGGCATCTAACCTCTGACATCTATCTATGTCCTCGGATCGTTTCATCAAAGAACGCAAGAACGCGTGGCAGCGTTTGGAAGATTTGCTGACGCTGCTCGACCGCATGTCTCTGCGTCGCCTGCACCGCGAAGAGGTGCGCGAACTCGGTCGCATCTATCGTCGCACGTCGTCCGATCTGGCGATTGCGCGCGCCGAATCGCGCGACCCGCGCCTCGTCAATTATCTCAACAGCCTCGTCATCCGCGCGCACGGGCGCATCTACCGCGCCGGGGCGCTCGAAGGCGGAGACCGCGTGCGCCGCTTTTTCGCGCGCGACTTTCCGCAGACGTTTCGCCGCACGTGGCGACATACCGCGCTCGCCTTCGCGTTCTTCATGGTCTTCGGCCTCGCGGGATTTTTAGGGACATGGCGCGACACGGAGTTTTCCGCGCTCGCAGGCATCAGCGCCTCGTGGCGCGCCGAGAACACGGACGCACGCGTGCGCTGGTGGAAGTCTCTGAACGAAGCGAACCAGGTGGGCGGCGCGGCGATCATGACCAATACCATTCAGGTCATGTTCTACGCTTTCGCCTTCGGCGCGTTTCTCGGACTCGGCACGCTCTACATCATGGCCTTGAACGGCGCGAGCATCGGCGCGGTGCTCGCGCTCACCTACCGCGCCGGATACGGCCACGAACTCCTTGCCTTCATGGCCGGGCACGGCGTCATCGAACTCACCTGCATCTTCATCGCGGGCGGCGCGGGGCTGCTCGTCGGCGGCGCAATGCTCATTCCCGGCGACCTCTCGCGCTTCGACGCGCTGCGCCTCAGCGGGCGCGACAGCGTCCAACTCATCGTCGGCTGCATCCCGCTCCTCGTCCTCGCCGGAATCATCGAAGGTTTCATCTCGCCCGCCCCCATCTCGTCAACGATCAAATACAGCGTCGCCATCGCAACCGGCGTTGCGCTGTTCACTTACCTGTTGCTCGCCGGGCGGGAAGAGACTCAATAATTCTCTATAAAAGCCCACGCTCTTTGACGCGGATATAAGCTTCAAGGAGCGTCGGCGCGAGCGTGGCGGCGGTCACGTCGAGGGCGAGGCCGCCGAGGCGTTCGACCATGCGCAGCGCCGCTTCGCGTTGAAACATGATCTCTTCGGCGACGGATTGGGTGAAGAGGTCGCGCACCGTTTCGGGCGTGTGGCGCACGGCGGCGGCGAGGTCGCGGTCGCCGATTGTGGCGACGAGCGGGAGATGGCGCGGGCGCAGGAGTTTTAAAGACGTGAGCAGTTCGCGCGAGCCTTCTTCATCAACGAGGTCTGTCAGGACGACGACGAGCGCGCGGCGGCGACAGTTGGCCGCGATGTACTCGAAGGCGCGCGTGTAGGACGGCTCGATCATCTCCGGCTCGACGCCGTGCAGGGCTTCGAGCACCGCGTCCATCTGCTCGTGCCCGCGCGCAGGGGGCACGTATGCGCCCACGCGCCGCCCGAAGACGACGATGCCGGAATTGTCGCCGCCGCGCGCCGCCGCGCTCATCAGGGCGAGCGCGGCGTGGATGGCGGCGTCGAACTTCGTCTCGTCCTCGACGCGGGCCGTCATCAGGCGCCCGGCGTCGAGCGCGATGATGATCGTCTGGTCGCGCTCGATCTGGTACTGGCGCGTCGTCAACTTGCCGCGCCGCGCCGTCGCGCTCCAACTGATGTGGCGCAACTCGTCGCCCGGCACGTATTCGCGCAGCGACTCGAAATCCCGCCCCTCGCCGCGCCACGACGAGCGCCTGTGCGCCGCCACGAGCGAGCGCGCCCCCAGCGCCTTCAACTCCGCCTCGCGCGCGCGCCGCAAATTCGGATAGACCTTGATCCACTGCGCCTCTCCGACGCGCGCCGTCGCCCACACCAGACCGAGACGCGACAGGTAACGCACCGCGATGTGGCCGAACTCGTAGCGCCCGCGACGCGGCGGCGTCAAACCGTAAACGAGCGCGGCGGTCGTCTGCGCTGCGACTCGCAAGGCGGCCTCGCGCGGCGTCGAAAGCTGCAACTCCGGCGGGTGCTCGTCCTTGAGGCGCAAATTCAGATCGCGCCCCGTGTGGTTGGCGACGCGCACCTGCACCTCCGTCTCCGCGCCGATGTGAAAACGCCCCGCGAGTTCGCGCGTGATCTCGATGCCCGGCGGCAGCGTGCGGCTGATGCGCGCGTCTATGAAGGCGAGCAGCAGGAGCATGGCGTCGTAGCAGGCGACGTACCAGCGCAGGTTCGGCCACGCCCACGCGAGCGACAGCGGCACGAAGCCGAGCGCGAGCAGCACGTAAAAGAGTTTTGAGAAGACGAAGCGCATCCGGTAGCGATGTGACCGAGTGATTGCCGAGCTAGCTTTTCGTTAGAATATTAATTGCCGATTCACGAGTGAGCAAAACCATTAATCGTTTACGCATGAAATTAACCTGATGCTATAATGACTTTCATGAAAGTCCTCAATTACACAGTTGTCATGACGCCGGATGAGAGTGGAGGCTATGTTGTCACTTGCCCTGCGTTGCCCGGATTAGTGACCGAGGGCGACACAATCGAAGAGGCGCGCGAAATGGCAGCGGATGCGATTCTGGGTTATCTCGAAAGCTTACGCAAGGATGGAGAGCCGATTCCGGCAGACCATTCCATCACAGAAGAGATAACAGTTGAGTTTGCGTGACGTTTTCAAGTAGTACAGCCGTTGGTTAATCCTTCAAAGTAAATCCAAGAATTCCTCCACAGTCAGACCGGACTCGGCGATTATGGATGCCAGCGTCCCCCGCTTCAAATCTTTATTATGATAAGCTACCGTCACCCTCAAATTTCCTTTTTTGAGAATATAATGGCTTCCGGTTTTATGGTGAATATAGAAACCACTTCGCTCAAGCGCCTTAATAACCTTCTTTGGTTTTAACGACGGCAACTTTCCGGCCATAGTTTTGCCTCCACATTTCCTAGTTTAGAAAATCCTGACTACCTTACAGACAGACTTTTCTGCCTGTCTCGCGCCATTGTCAGGAAAATGAAAAAAAAGAAAAGCGTTCGATCCAGAGGTGACGGGATTTGGAGAGCTAATTATCTAGCCTATAAGACTAAACGCAGCTAGAATGCTTGCCACACGTTTCTCCATTCATGCAATGTTCGCGCTTCATAAATTCATTCGAGGTACACGATGAAAAGTTTTCTACTTCTGCTCGTTTTCTTTTGCGTTTCGACGCTAATCACAACAGCGCAAGATAAAGACAAGAGCATTCGCACGCGCGTCAAAGGTTTGCAGAAGCTCGACGGCTACGTGCCGCTGTACTGGGACGCCGAGACGGGAAAGTTGTTGATGGAGATCGAACGCTTCAACTCGGAGTTTCTCTATCAGGTGTCGCTCCCGACGGGCGTTGGCTCGAACCCGATAGGTCTTGATCGCGGCCAGCTCGGCAGCACCAACGTCGTCTTCTTCGAGCGCACCGGCCAGAAGGTCTTGATGGTCAGGCCGAACTATCGCTACCGCGCCATCACGGACAACGCGCAGGAGCGGCGCGCGGTCGAAGAGTCGTTTGCGCGCTCGGTGTTGTGGGGCTTTAAAGTCGAGGCGACGGAAGACGCGCGCGTGCTCGTGGACGCGACCGCCTTCTTCATGCGCGACGCGCACGGCGTCAGCGAAACCTTGCGCCGCGCGAATCAAGGCCGCTTCGGGCTGGACGAATCGCGGAGCAGTTTTTATCTCGCGCGCACCAAAAATTTTCCGCAGAACACCGAAGTCGAAACGCAACTCACCTTCACGGGCGACGAACCGGGCAGGCTCGTGCGCGAGACTGTGCCGACGCCGCAGGCGATCACCGTGCGCCAGCAT